>NZ_JBXVPZ010000013.1:0-58665 GCF_057961495.1 Streptomyces sp. P5F9
GCCCAACCCGCTGCTGCTGCCGCTCGACACCCCGCCGTACTACGTCGCGACGATCCTGCCGTCCGACATCGGCACCAAGGGCGGCCTGAGGATCGACGAGCACGCGCGCGTGCTGCGTCCGGACGGCACCCCGATCGACGGCCTGTACGCGTCCGGGAACACGGCGGCCGCGATGTCGGGACGCGTGTACCCGGGCGCGGGGACGCCGATCGGTTCGAGTGTCGCCTTCTCCTATCTGGCGGTGCTGGACATCGCGAGCGGCACGGACTGACCCGTCAGAGCCAGCGACGGAACGGCTCCCCGAACACCACCACGTCGGGACGTTTTCGGCTCACAGCCCTTTCCGCCAGGGTCGTCACGGAAAAGCGCGAGGCCAGAAGCGGCCACGCCACGACAACACCAGAAGTGGCATCGCGAAGCCGAAGAAATGCGGCCATTCCGCGAGCGTGACATCCGAGAAGCTTTTGAAGACCCGGTATTTCGGCGTCCCCTCGTGGAGCCACAGAACACCGAGTCGGGCGCGAAGGGGACGTCCTCATGACAGTTTCCCGGCGCCGAATACCGCCTTCGCCTTGTCGGAAGCCGGACAGCGTGACGCCCGCACCGCTCACCTTCGCGGAGCCGGTCACCTTCTTGCCGTTGAAAATGCATCACATGTGCAGCCGCCGCGACTACGGCGTGAGGAGCAGCCGTGCGGCCAGGCGCATGTTGGTCTCCGCCTCCTCGGCGGAGATCTCCTCGGTGAGCATGGCCACGAACAGGCCCCACCAGCCGTAGATGAGCAGTCGTGCCCTGCTGCGGTCGGTCTCCGAGGCCTCGTCGGCGCCGAGGAGGCGCAGGATGGCATGCCCCAGGGCGCTGTCGACGATGTCGATGCGGGCCGGGACGGCGGTCGCGTACTCGGTGAACGAGGACAGCGCCACCGCCGAGGCGAGCAGGGGGCTGTCCAGCAGCTTCACGCTGAGCGTGATGAGCAGTTCGGCGACCTCGGCGGCGGCGTCCGTGTCCTCGGCGGCGACGGAGAGGCTCTCCCGGCCGTTCTCCTGGCCGCCGAGGTACTGCTCGATGTGCCACTCCAGGACGGCCATGAACAGGTACGGCTTGGACGGGAAGTAGCGGTACAGGGTGGCGATGGCGACGCCGGCCTCCTTGGCCACGTCGTGCATCTGCACGCTGGCGAGCCCCTCGCGGGCGCCGAGTTCGGAGGCGGCGCGGAGGATGCGGACCCGGCGGGCGATCTGGCTGCTCGACATCGGGGCCGCCGGTTGCCGTCCCTCAGCGGGTCTCGCCACGTCGTCCCCCATGTCGTCCGGTGCTCCCGCCGACGCTCAGGATGCCTCGGGGCGGGTCAGGAAGGCCAGGACCGCGCTCTCCCATGCCTCCTTCTGCTCGATCATGGCCCAGTGGCCGCAGTCGGGCAGCACATGCAGTTCCGCTTTCGGAATCGTACGCATCGGGATCAGCGCGCTCTCCAGCGGTGTGACCCGGTCGTCGCGGCCCCAGGTCAGCAGAGTCGGCGCGGTGATCTTGTGGAGGGCGGCCCAGATGGGCTGGTCGGAGTGTGCCTGCGCGGCCTGCATGGCGGCCATGGCCTGCCGGCCGTAGATGCGGCGGGATGCCTCCAGGGTCGCGGGCTCGGTGGCGGTCCGCCAGCGTTCCTCGATGAGTTCCTCGGTGAGGAGGGCCGGGTCGTGGACCATCGACCGCAGCCACTGGACGAGGTTCTCGCGGGTCGGGTTCTCGGCGAACTCGACGAGCAGGTTGAGGCCTTCGCTGGGGCCCGGCGAGAGGATGTTGCGGCCCACGCCGCCGATGGTGACGACCTTGCGGAACAGGTCCTTGTGGGCGACGGCGAGTCCGGCGGCGACGAAGCCGCCCATGGAGTTCCCGATGACGTCGACGCGGTCGAGGCCGAGGCCGTCGAGGAAGCGCAGGACGGCCTTCGGGGCCGCCATCATGGGGTTCTCGTCGGTGGGGTCACTGACCCCGAACCCGGGGAATTCCAGGGCGAGGCAGCGGAAGTGCTTCGCGAACACGGGGAGGTTTCCCCGGTAGTTGCGCCAGCCGGTCACGCCGGGACCGGAGCCGTGCAACAGGAGCAGGGGCGGCCCGTCGCCCGCCTCGTGGTAGCGCAACGTGCCCTCGGCGGTGCGCAGTTCGCGCAGCGTGTCCTCAGCGGTGAGTGTCATGACGGTGCGTGGCCTCCGGTCGCGGGATGACAGGCGACAGTCACCGTGCCACCGAGTCCCGGCCGGGCGCCGTACTCCTCCCGATCAGTGGGACGTGCACGGCCCCTGGTCGGCCGGGCTGATTAGCGTCGGGCTGCCAGGACCTGACGACGGTGATGGGAGAACCTGATGGGTGTGCGCTCACTCGGGTATGTACGGCTGGAGTCCAGCGACATCGACAAATGGAAGGTGTTCGGGGCGGATTTCCTCGGCCTGATGCCTGTTGAGGGCGGCGACCCGGAGTCCCTGTACTACCGGATGGACGACTGTCCGGCCCGCATCGTGGTCTCCCCCGGTTCGCAGAGCGGGATGACCGCCCTGGGCTTCGAGGTGATCGACGAACGGGAGCTGGCGAGGCTCGTCGCCGACGTCGAGAAGACCGGCATCAAGGTGACCGCCGGCACCGAGGACGAGGCCGCGGAACGCAGGGTCACCGGCTTCGTCAAGTTCAACGACCCGGGCGGCAACCCGGTCGAGCTGTTCTACGGCGCGATCCTCGACCACGTCCCGGTGCACACGCCGCTGGTCTCGGGCTTCCTGACCGGCGACATGGGCTTCGGGCACGCGATCGTCTCCGCCGAGGACGCGCGGGGCACCTTCGACTTCTACGTCAACACCCTCGGCTTCATCGAGCGCAACACGATGCGGTCGCCGGGCGGCACGACGTGGTTCATGGGCTGCAACCCCCGCCACCACACCCTGGGCGTCACCCCGGCGCCGGGTCCCGGGCGGCTGCTGCACTTCATGGTCGAGGGGAAGACACTGGACGATGTGGGCCGCGCCCTGGACCGGGCCGCGAAGCTCGACGTGCCGATGATGCACTCGCTGGGCAAGCACACCAACGACCACATGGTGTCGTTCTATGTGTGGTCGCCGGAGAACTACGCCGTGGAGTTCGGCTGGAACGGGCTACAGGTGCCGGAGCCGGTGCCGGTCTACGAGATCACCGACGGCGCGTTCTGGGGCCACCACTTCACCCCGCCGCCGCAGCCCGCCGGCTGACCCGGGCACGGACGACAAGAGCCCCACGGTGACGGCTGTGGGGCTCCTCCGTGTCACCGCTCGACGGTGATGGCCCGCTCCGGGCAGGCCAACTCCCCGTCCCTGGCCGCCTGTTCGAGTTCCGGCGGCACCTCGCCGTCGAAGGGCAGCGCGTAGCCGTCGTCGTCGAGCCGGAAGACCTCCGGCGCCGCCGCCGCGCACCTCGCGTGCCCGGAGCACAGCGACGAGTCGATCCTGACCTTCATCCTTGGCTCCGTTCGTTCTACGGCTTGTTCGTCGATCCGGCGTCGACGGTGAACTGGAGACCCGTGACGTACCGCGCCTCGTCCGAGGCCAGGAACAGCACGGCGTTCGACACGTCGCGCGGTTCGACGTACGGGGCGAGGGGGTTCATCGCGGCCAACGCGAACAGCGGTTCCCGCGCGGCGAGTTCCTCGATCGGGACGCCGACGGTGATGCCCGTGTCACTGACGCCGGTGGGGTGCACGGTGTTCACCCGGATGCCGTGCGGGGCGAGTTCGTTCGAGAGCGCCTTCATCAGACCGACGACGCCGTGCTTGCTGGCCACATAGTGGGCGTACGGCACATGGCCGCGGATGCCGGCGGCCGAACTGGTGATGATGACGGAGCCGCCCTGTCCGGCCTCGATCATCCAGGGGATCGCGGCGCGCACCGTGTTCCAGGGGCCCTTGAGGTTGACGTCCATGACGACGTCCCACGCCTCCTCGGACAGTTCCCAGGCGGCGCCGATGCTCATCACGCCCGCGTTCGCCACGAGCGTGTCGAGCCGCCCGAACTCCTCGCGGGCCGCATCGACGGCGACCCGCATCTCGGCGACCGAACGCACATCGGCCTGCACGGCGACGCATCGGCGGCCTGTCGCCCGCACCAACTCCGCTGTCTCTTCCAGCTGTTCCTTCGACGCCAGCGCGTAAGGCAGCTCGTCGCTGATGTCGTGGCACACGTCGGTGACGACGACATCGGCTCCCTCCTCCGCCAGCCGCACGGCGTGGGAACGGCCCTGGCCTCGGGCGGCCCCCGTGATGAGCGCCGCCTTGCCTTCCATACGGCCCACGCCAACTCCTCTTCCTTCAGCGGACATTCAGGTCCTCGGCGGCCTCGCGCAGGGCGCCCAGCCGGGTGTCGAGGAGTTCACGCTCGGCCGCGTCGTCCGCGCCGAGTTCAGCGAGCCGGCGGACGGTGAGACCGATCTCCTCCTGGAGGCGGCCGTACGCCTCGTCGCGGGTCAGCAGGTCGAGGTCGGTCCAGTCGGAGCGCTCGGACTCCGGGCGCCTGCTCATGCGGGAAGGTTGTAGAGGCGGCGGGTGTTCAGCTCCACGATCTTGTGCACCTCGTCGTCCGGTACGTCGGCGAGGACCTCGGCCGCGTAGGCGCGGCTCTTGGGCCAGTAGGAGTCCGAGTGCGGGTAGTCGCACTCCCAGGTGATCTTGTCGACGCCGATGTGGTGCCGTACCTCCACACCGAAGCGGTCGTCGATGAAGCAGCCGTGGAAGTGCTTGTGGAACAGGTCGGACGGCCGCACGGTCTGGTTGACGTTCTGGTAGAAGCGGTGCCGCTCCCAGGTGCCGTCGGCGCGCTCCAGCAGATACGGTATCCAGCCGATCCCGCCCTCGGACAGGCCGATCTTCAACCGCGGATGGTTGTGGAGGACCGGGGAGAACAGCAGGTCGGCAGCCGCGTACATCGAGTTCGTGGCGAACAGGGTGATCGTCACCGCGAAGGGCGCCTCCGGGGCCGTCTTGGGCGCCGCGCCCGAGGTGCCGAAGTGCAGGCACAGAGGCATGTCGGTCTCCTCGGCCGCCGTGAACACCGGGTCCCAGTGGTCGGTGTGGAACGACGGCAGGCCCAGCGGGACCGGGTTCTCCGGGAACGAGATCGCCTTGGCGCCCTTGGCCGCCGTACGCCTGATCTCGGCCGCGCAGGCGTCGACGTCCCACAAGGGCAGGATGACCAGCGGGATGAGCCTGCCGGGGGCGGTGGCGCACCACTCGTCGATCACGAAGTCGTTCCACGCCTGGACGCAGAGCAGGGCGAGGTGCCGGTCCTGGCCGTCCAGGAAGATCGTGCCGGCGAAGCGCGGGAACGACGGGAAGCACAGCGCGCCCCACACGCCGTCCAGATCCATGTCGCGCAGCCGGGCCTTCGGGTCGTAACAGCCCGGGATCATCTCGTCGTAGCGGGTCGGTTCGAGGCCGAACTCCTCAGGTGTCTTGCCCGCGACGGCGTTCAGGCCGATGTAGGGGTAGATGCGGCCCTCGTAGTTCCACACCTCGGCCGGGGCCTGGCCCTCTCCGCGCGCCTGCTCCACGATCCGCGGTCCGGCGTCCCGGTACTTCGCCGGCAGCCGGTCCGACCACAGGCGCGGCGGCTCGATCAGGTGGTCGTCGGTCGACAGCAACTTCATCCATGGCTGCAATGGCATCGATGTGCTCCCTCGATCTCACGGACTCTCTAGCACCGGCCGAATTGTGTGCACTGTTCGGGTCTCACTGAACGGAAACCGGCCGACGGTCAGCGGACTCGACGCCGATCATGGATCACGAACAGTCCCATCGGACAGCATTCAGGCTACTCTTTTATTTCCGGCGGAAGGAGACCCACGATGGGCCGAGTACAGGACAAGGTCGTCTTCATCACCGGGGCCGCGCGCGGCCAGGGCCGCGCCCACGCGCTACGGCTCGCCGCGGAGGGCGCCGACATCATCGCCGTCGACCTGTGCGAGGACATCGCCACCAACGCGTACCCGCTGGCCACCGGGGACGACCTGGACGAGACCGTGCGCCAGGTCGAGAAGCTCGGCCGGCGCATCGTGGCCCGCAAGGCGGACGTACGCGATCCGGCGGCGCTCAAGGCGGCCGTGGCCGACGGGGTGGCCGAACTCGGGCGACTCGACGCCGTGGTCGCGCAGGCCGGTATCGCCCCGCTCGGTCCCCGACAGGGCGTCCAGGCCTTCATCGACGCCGTCACCGTCGACTTCAACGGTGTCGTGCACGCCGTCGAGGCCGCCCTGCCCCATCTGCCGGACGGCGCCTCGATCGTGGCGACCGGGTCCATCGCGGCCCTGACCCCGGCGACCGTCGACAACCCGTCCAACGGCCCCGGCGGCCTCGGCTACTCCTTCGCCA
The DNA here is from genome assembly GCF_057961495.1 of Streptomyces sp. P5F9. Taxonomy (NCBI): domain Bacteria; kingdom Bacillati; phylum Actinomycetota; class Actinomycetes; order Kitasatosporales; family Streptomycetaceae; genus Streptomyces; species Streptomyces sp. P5F9. The sequence continues at coordinate 6,377 of NZ_JBXVPZ010000013.1, forward strand.
AGCGCCAAGTGGCCGCGTTCGTCCACGACTTGGCGACGGTGCTGCTGTCCCGGAAGATCCGGGTCAACGCGCTGCACCCCACCAACGTCAACACGGACATGCTCAACAGCGACATCATGTACCGCTCGTTCCGCCCGGACCTCGACAACCCGACCCGCGAGGACGCGCTGCTCTCGTTCCCCGCGACGACCGGCATGGACATTCCCTACGTCGAGCCGGAGGACGTCGCCGACACCGTGCTCTTCCTGGTCTCCGACGAGTCCCGCTATGTCACCGGCATGCAGATGCGGGTGGACGCCGGCGGCTACGTCCGCAAGCGCCCCCAACTCCCCGCGTTCTGAGGGCCTTTGCTACGAGGTGAGGTCCAGGACCACCTTGCCGGTGGTCCTGCGCCCGGCGACGTCGGTCAGGGCGCTCGCGACCTCGGCGAGGGCGTGGACGCGGGAGACCAGCGGACGCATCCCGTCCCGGACCATCGCGGCGAGGGCACGGTCGGCGGCGGCCACCGCGTCCGGGGCGTACTGCCGCACCGTACGGATCTCGAAGCCCCGCACCACCAGGTCCTTCAGCAGCACCAGGTTCAGCGGGATGCGCGGGATCTTCCCGTCGGCGTACCCGACCGTGACGAACCGGCCGCCCCGGCGCAGCGCCCGCAGGGCGGCCTCCGCGTGGTCGCCGCCGACCGGGTCGATCACGAGGTGGGCGCCCTCGCCGCCGGTCAACTCCCGTGTGCGGAGCTTGAGATCCTCGTGGACGTAGTCGACGCCCGCCTCGGCGCCGAGCTTGCGGGCGACCGTCAGCCGCTCCTGGCTCGACGCGGCGGCAACCACCCGCATACCGAGCCGGGTCGCGATGTCGACCGCCGCCGAGCCGACTCCGCCGGCCGCGCCGAGCACCGCCACCCACTCCCCCGCGCTGCCCTGTCCGACGGTGACGAGGGAGTGGTAGGCGGTGGCGTACGTGACGTGGAACGCGGCGGCGTGCACCATGTCGAGCCCCTCGGGCACCTGGCGCAGGCTCGCGACGGGCACCACGACCTGTTCGGCGAAGGCGCCGGTGAGCACCGCCCCGGCGACAGGTGAGCCGACCGGCGGGCCGGCCACGCCGGGCCCCAACTCCGCGACCACACCGGCGAATTCACTGCCCGGCGTGAAGGGCAGAGGCGCGGGCACCTGGTAGCGGTCCGCCACGATCAGTACGTCCGGGAAGTTCACCGCGGCCGCGTGCACCCTGACCAGTACCTCGCCAGGGCCAGGCCTGAGGTCGTCGAGTTCGACGACCGAGAGGCCGCCGGGCGGCCCGTACTCCGTGCAGCGTGCGGCTCTCATCGCGCCCTTTCCACGGTCGTCGGCATCGCCGGGTCACGGGGCAGGCCCAACACCTGCTCGGCGATCGTGTTGCGCTGGATCTCGGCGGTGCCCGCGCCGATCGACGAGGCCCGGGTGCGCAGGAACCCCCATACCCAGCGCCCGCGTTGGACGGCATGCGGGTCGCGTCGGCCGAGGATTCCGTACGGTCCCAGCAGGTCGAGGGCGAACTCGTGCAGCTCCTGCTCGAAGGCCACGATGAACAGGCGTGACGTCGAAGAGGCAGGCCCTGGTTCGCCCTTGGCCATGATGTCGGCGATGGTCCGCATGCCGGTGAGCCGCATGACCCGCACCCGGATCTCGAAGTCCGCGAGCCGGTCGCGGACGATCGGGTCGGCCGTCGCGCCGCGCTCGTGGGCGAGTTCGATCAACTCGTCCAACACCCGCCGGTACAGGGCCGCTTGGTTCATCGCCCCGGCCGCGCGTTCATGCCCAAGGCTCGTCCGCACCAGCGGCCAGCCGCCGTTCTCCTCGCCGATGCGGTTCGCGACCGGTACGCGTACGTCGTCGAAGAAGATCTCGCAGAAGTGCGCATCGCCGGTCAGGTCGCGCAGTGGCCGCACGGTCACCCCGGGGGCGTGGGCGTCGATCAGGAGGTAACTGATGCCGTCCTGGCGGGAGTCGGGCGGTCCGGTGCGGACGAGGGTGAAGACGATGTCGGCGATGTCGGCCGAACTGTTCCACACCTTCTGCCCGTTGACGACGTACTCCGCGCCCTCGCGCCGTGCCGTCGTGCGCAGCGCGGGGAGGTCCGATCCCGCCTCCGGTTCGGAGTAGCCCTGGGCCCACACCATGTCGCCGCGCAGCATGGGGCGCAGGTGGTGCTCCTTCTGCTCGGGCGTGCCGTACTTGATGAGGGTGGGGGCGGCGATGCCCAGTCCGGTCCCCAGAGGTCCGGGGACGTGGGCGCGGGCGTACTCCTCCTGGTAGACGACCTGGCGGGCGAAGGACAGGTCCATGCCTCCGTACGCGCGCGGCCAGCTCGGGCCGGCGTAACCGGCGTCGTACAGCGCGGCCAGCCATTTCTTCTGCCAGGCGACCCGCTCGGCGGGGTCCTTGGGGCGGCGGCCGGGATGCTGCTCCGTCAGGAAGGCCCGCAGGCGGGCGCGGAACTGTTCGTCGGTCTCGTCGGTCTCGTCCACCGTCATCGCGGGGCCATGCGGATGGCGCCGTCGAGGCGGACGGTCTGGCCGTTGAGGTAGGGGTTCTCCAGCATCTCCACGGCGAGGCGGGCGAAGTCGTCCGGGTCGCCGAGGCGTTTGGGGTGCGGCACGGAGGCGGCGAGGCCGTCGCGGATGTCGGCGCGGAGGCGGCCTAGCATCGGGGTGTCCATGATGCCGGGGGCGATGGTGTTCACGCGGATCTGCCAGCTGGCCAGGTCGCGGGCGGCGACGAGGGTGATGCCGTGGACTCCGGCCTTGGCGGCGGTGTAAGAGGTCTGCCCGATCTGGCCGTCGAACGCGGCGACCGACGCGGTGAGCACTACGGCGCCGCGGTCGCCGTCGACGACCTCGTTGCCGGCGAGGCGGGCGGCGGAGAGGCGCAGCACGTTGTAGCTGCCGATCAGGTTGACGCGTACGACCTCGGCGAAGGTGTCGAGTTGGCCGGGCTTGCGGTCGCGGTCGATGATCCTGGTGCGGTCGCCGCCGCGTCCGGCGCAGTGCACGACGGCACGCAGGGTGCCGAGTCGCTCGGCTGCGTCGAGGGCGGCGGCCACCGCGGTCTCGTCGGTGACGTCGGTGCGGACGAAGCGTGCGGCCTCGCCGAGGTCGGCGACGGCCTTGACGCCCTGTTCCTCGGAGATGTCGGCGAGGACGACACGTCCGCCGCGTTCGATGACGCGCCGCGCGGTGGCCAGGCCGAGCCCGGAGGCGCCGCCGGTGACGAGTGCCGCTGAACCGTCGATGTTCACACCCAACTCCTCATAGACTGCGGGGTTTTGGAGGCCAGTTCTGCAGGGTCTCAAAGGCCCAGGGACTTGCTGATGATGAGCTTCATGACCTCGCTGGTGCCGCCGTAGATGCGGGTCACGCGGGCGTCGGCGTACAGGCGGGCGATCGGGGATTCGAGGATGTAGCCGTAGCCGCCGTGCAGTTGGAGACAGCGGTCGACGACGCGCCCCTGTGTCTCGGTGCAGACCAGCTTGGTCCGTGCCGCGTCCACGGGGTCCAGTCCGCCCGCGACGAGCGCGCTGACCGCCGCATCGAGGAGAGCTTGGGCAGCCGTCAACTCGGCGTCCAGGGCGGCGAGTTCGAACTTCGTGTTCTGGAACTGGGCCAGTGGTCTCCCGAACACGGTCCGGTCGCGGACGTAGGCCACGGTCAGGTCGATGGCGGTACGGGCCTGGGCGACCGCGCCGACCGCGATGGCGAGGCGTTCCTGGGCGAGGTTGCGGCCCAGGAGGGTGAAGGCGGCGCCCTCCTCGCCGAGGAGGTTGGCGGCGGGCACGCGGACGTCGTCGAAGGCGAGTTCCACGGTGTCCTGGACGGCCAGGCCGATCTTCTCCAGCTTGCGCCCGACGGTGAAGCCGGGCATCCCCTTCTCCACCACGAGGAGGGAGAGACCGGCGCGCCGGTCGTCGGGGTCGACCGCGGTGCGGGCGACCACGATCACCAGGTCGGCGTGGTGGCCGCCGGTGATGAAGGTCTTGGCGCCGTTCAGCACGAAGTGGTCGCCGTCGCGGACCGCCCGGGTGGTGACGCCGGCGAGGTCGGAGCCGGTGGCGGGCTCGCTCATCGCGATCGCGGTGTACAGCTCGCCGGAGGCCAACCCCGGGAGCCAGCGCGCCCGTTGCCCGGCATTGGCCAGGCCCGTGAAGTACGGGACGACGATGTCGAGATGGGTACGGAGGCCGCCGAGGGTGACGCGGGCGCGGGCGCACTCCTCCTGGATCACCGCGTTGTAGCGGTAGTCGTCCTGGCCGCCCCCGCCGTACTCCTCCGGGATGGCCGTGCCGATGATGCCGAGCTTGCCCAGTGCGGTGAACAGGTCGCGGGGGACGAGTCCGGCTCGCCGCCAGTCCTCGTACGACGGGACCACCTCGCGGGCGAGGAAGTCACGGACCAGCAGACGAAAGTCCTCGTGGGTCTCTTCGAACAGGGTCCGGCGCATCGGATCTCCTTCGGCTCGACCTATTCAGTATACCTAATTAGCCTCGCCCGACACAGCCTGGTGCACCCTGGTGCGGCAGAACGCCCCATGAGCCCGGAGGCAGCATGGGGCGTCAGCGGTCGCTCAGCGGAGAAGTGTCAGGGGATCAGTGCCACCAAGGGATCAGCGCGTCCAGGTGGCGGCGCATCCGGTGCCGGGCCACTCCGGCGTCGCCCTCGACGATGGCGTCGAGAATCCGCTGGTGGACGTGCTGCACTTCACCCGCCGCCGTGTCGCCGGGCAGCGGCCGGTCGTGGCCGGAGGCGTGGCGGCGGAACAGCTCGGTGATGATCGACAGGAACAGCGCGAGCACCGGGTTGTCGGAGAGCGCGGCCAGTTCGGTGTGGAAGAGGTCGGCCTTGCGCGGGTCGTCGGCGGGGCCCTCCGTGCTCCAGCGCACGGCCCTGCCCAGCCGTTCGGTCACCTCTTTGTCGCCCTCCGCGACTCTGGCGGTGACCCGGGCGACGATGCCGAGTTCGATGGCGTTGCGGACGATCCGCAGGTCGTCGGCGGTGACGCCCTGGTACTCAAGGAACAGCGCCATGGTGTCGATGCTGGCCTGCGGCTCGGGCTCGGTGACGATCAGGCCGCCGCCGGGGCCGCGACGCATCCTGGCGACCGCGTGGTACTCCAACAGCCGTACGGCTTCCCGCAGTACGGCCCGGCTGATCGAGTAGCGGGCGAGCAGATCGGCCTCGGAGCCGAGCACCATGCCGGTCTGCCAGCCGCGCGCGGCGATGTCGTCGTGGATCCTGGCCGCGACCACTTCGGCGAGCTTGGCCCGCGGGCCCTCGACCAGTTCGGGCTCGACCACGCTGCCCGCGATCCGCTGCCCGCGCCGCACCCGGTGCTTCTCGATCCAGCCGGCCACCGACTCCAGATGCGCGGTCAACTCGGTCTGGGCGCGGGCCCCGTCGTCGGCGATCACCGCGTCGACGACGGCTTTGTGCGCACGGTGCGAGGTGTCCTTCGCCGCGTGCATCTCGGCCTTGGAGATACGGCGGGAGGTGTGCGCGTAGCGGGCGGTGAGCCGGGTGAGCACATCGACGAACAGGTGCAGCACCGGGTTCCCGGACAGCCGGCCGAGCACGGGGTGGAGGGGGTCCTGCGAGTGGACGCCGGGTTCGTCCCAGTGGTCGAGTTCCGCGTCGAGTGTGGTCCGGAGGGTGTCGATGCCCTCCTCGGTGATGCGGTCGGCGGCCAGTCCGGCGGCGATCGGCTCCAGCAGGAGGCGCGCCTGGAGGAGGTCCGTGACGCTCGTGCCGACGTATTCGAGGTAGATCACCATGGCGCGGGTGGCCGGTCCGGCGTCCGGCGCGCAGACGATCAGACCGCCGTTCGGGCCGCGCCGCATCCGGGCCACCTGGTGGTGCTCGACGAGCCGTACCGCCTCGCGCAGCACCGCGCGGCTCACCCCGAGCCGCTCCCGCAGATCCACCTCGGACCCCAACGACTCGCCCACCGGCCAGCCCTGGCGGATCACGGTCGCCTCGATACGGCGGGCGGTCTGTGCGGCCAGCTTGCCGACCGGGAGGCCGGTCTCGCCGTCGGCGGGCTCGCGGTCGACGGCAGTCGCCATGGCCAACTCCTCTGGGGCGGATATTGCGGATCCCCAGTCTATTCGCCACCTGGGCAGGAGACGTGCGGTTCGCGCACCTGCAACCAAGATGAGGCCACTTTTTCGACCTTACGACCCTAGCAACCGGGTGAACGGCATGGTTAAAGTAACCTCATTTCGCAGCACGGCATGAGAACAGGGAGCCGACAGCGATGCGCCTGGAATCCACGCCCGAGCTCGAAGCGTTCCGCAGGAAGGTGCGCGCCTTCGTCGCGGAGCACGCTCCGGGCACCAAGACCCGTGCCGGGGTGCGCGCACCGGAGCCGGAACTGATGCCGGCGATCCGGGAGTGGACCGCCAAGCTGTTCGAGGCGGGCTTCCTCGGGATCGGCTGGCCGGCCGAGTACGGCGGCCGGCCCGACGCGCACCCTCTGGAGCCGTCGGTCGTGGCCGAGGAGATCGCCCGGGCCCGCACCTGGCAGCCGATCGGCGCCGCCTCACTGGCCTCGGCCGCGCTGCTGGAGTTCGGCACCGCCGACCAGCGGGCGCGTTTCCTGCCGCGTATCCGCTCCTGCCAGGACGTGTGGTGCCAGCTGTTCAGTGAGCCCGAGGCGGGCAGCGACCTGGCGGCGCTCCGGACGCGGGCGGTCCTGGAGGGCGAGGGCGACGACGCGGTGTTCGTCGTGGACGGCCAGAAGGTGTGGACGACCAACGGCCAGCACGCCGACATGGGCTATCTGCTCGCGCGCACCGACCGCGAGGCCCCGAAGCACAAGGGCATCACGGCGTTCGCCCTCGACCTGCGCAGCCCGGGCGTCGACATCCGGCCGTTGCGGGAGATCACCGGGACGACCGACTTCAACGAGGTCTTCCTGGACGGGGTCCGCATCCCGGCCGCGAACGTGATCGGCCGCGTGAACGACGGCTGGCGGGTGGCCATGAGCAGCCTCGGCCACGAGCGTTCCGGCGTGGCCGCGCGCGGAGTCGAACTGATAGCCGTGCTCGACGACCTGGTGCGCCTCGTCTCTCGCACGACGGTGGACGGCGGGCCCGCGCTGGACGACTCCGCGACCCGGCAGGCGATCGGCGAACTGGCCACGCGGGTCCAGGTGAACGCCGCGCTGATCGGCCTCGCCCAGTCACGGATGCTGCACGACACGGAACAGCCCGCCGACGCCCTCCTCGGCAAGATCTTCTTCAGCGAGCTCAACCACGACCTGGTCGACTTCGGCCTGAGCCTCCAGGGCACGGACGGACTGCTGGTCGAGGGCGACGAGGATGCCGTGGCGGAGGGCTGGTGGCAGGACGCGCATCTGTACTCGCGGGCGTACACGATCGCCGGCGGGGCGAACGAGGTGCTGCGCACGCAGGTCGCCGAGCGGGGGCTGGGTATGCCGCGAGAGCCCCGCTGACCTGCGCCGCCCTCAAATAGACCGTACGGTCGATATGCGTACCACGAACGCGGGGCAGGCCACCTGAAGATTGATTGTACCGATCGGTCGACGTATCGTTCAGTGAGGTATGGGCCGACGAGAGGACACCAGAACGATGACCGAGAACGTGGCCGGAACCGACGTCGCCGAGGATCTGCCCGAGTACCCGTCGCCCCGATCGGGCGAGTGCCCGTTCGCTCCGCCGCCGGGTCTCCTCAAGCTGCACGACACGGGCAGGGCCCTGGTCCGGGCGAAGACCTGGGACGGCACGACCCCGTGGGTCGTCACGACCCACGCGGCCCAGCGGCAGCTGCTGACCGATCCCCGGCTGAGCGCGGATATCGGGGCGCCCGGATATCCGCACACGACCGAGGCGATGAAGGCGCACGCGGCCCATATCCAGCCGTCGATCAACAACACCGACGGTGCCGAACACACCCGGTGGCGGCGGATGTTGACGAGTTCGTTCACCCGGCACCGGATGGAGAAGATCCGCCCGGAGATCCAGCGCATCACCGACGACCTCATCGACAGGATGCTCGCGGGTCCCAACCCGGCGGAGCTGAACGAGGCGCTGTCCCTCCCGCTGCCGTCGCTGATGATCTGCGCGCTCCTCGGGGTGCCGTACGAGGACCACGACTTCTTCCAGGAGCACGCGGGAGTCACCAACGCGCGCTTCAAGACGCCGGAGAAGGCGGCGGAGAGCACGGCGACCGTGCGCCGCTACATCGCCGGGCTCATCGAGGCCAAGATGGACAACCCCGGCGAGGACGTCCTCTCCGACCTCGGCGCGCGCATCAAGGCGGGCGAGCTGTCCATGGAGGAGGCCGCGCCCCTGGGGCACATCCTGCTCGTCGCCGGGCACGACACCAGCGCCAACATGATCACGCTGGGCACCGCGCTGCTCCTGGAGAACCCCGACCAGCTCGCGGGCCTGCGCGAGCACTCGGACGATCCGAAGTACGTGACGAGCACGGTCGAGGAACTGCTGCGCTACCTCACCATCCCGCACCTGCTGGCACGCCGGGCCGTGCTCGACGACATCGAGATCGACGGCGAGACCATCCGCGCGGGCGAGGGCGTCATCGCGTCACTGCCCGCCGCGAACTGGGACCCGCAGGCGTTCCCCGACCCCGAGAAGCTCGACCTCACCCGCACCGCCTCCCACCACCATGCGTTCGGCTGGGGCCCGCACCAGTGCGTGGGACAGCAGCTGGCCCGCATCGAACTCCACGTCGTCTTCAGCACGTTGTTCCGCCGGATCCCGACCCTCCGACTCGCCGTGGACGTCTCGGAGTTGAAGTTCAAGGAGGACTCCCAGGCTTACGGCATCTACGAGTTGCCGGTCGCCTGGTGAGCTGTCACGGGAGCAGCTCGATGATCGTGGCGTTGGCGGTGCCGCCGCCCTCGCACATCGTCTGGAGCCCGTAGCGCAGGTTCCGTTGCCGCATCCGGGCGAGCAGCCGGGTCATCAGGATGGCGCCGGAGCCGCCGAGCGGGTGGCCGACCGCGATCGCCCCGCCCAGCGGGTTGAGCCGCTCGGGGTCGGCTCCGGTCTCGGCCAGCCACGCCAACGGCACGGGGGCGAACGCCTCGTTGACCTCGAACGCTCCGATGTCGTCGATGGACAGACCGGACCGGCGCAGCACCTTCTCGGTCGCCGGGATCGGGCCGGTCAGCATCATGACCGGGTCCGCGCCGCTCACCGCGCCCGAGTGGTAGCGGGCGATCGGCTTGAGGCCCAACTCCCTTGCCCGTTCGGGAGTTGTGATCAGGAGGGCGGCGGCGCCGTCGGATATCTGGGAGGCGTTCCCGGCGTGGATCACGCCGTCGTCCTTGAACGACGGCTTGAGCCTGGCGAGGGTCTCGACCGAGGTGCCGCGCCGCAGGCCCTCGTCGACGGTGAACTTGGTGCCGTCGACTTCGATGGGCACGATGTGGTCGTCGAAGATGCCCGAGTCGATCGCCGCGGCGGCCTTGGCGTGCGACTCGGACGCGAACTCGTCCAGGCGGGTGCGGCTGAGGCCCCAGCGCTCGGAGATCAGCTCGGCGCCGACACCCTGGCTGAACTGGAACCCGTCGTAACGGGCCAGGACGGCGGGGCCGTACGGCTGGCCGGTGGTCCGGTGCGAGCCGAGCGGGACCCTGGTCATGGTCTCCACGCCCCCGGCGACCACGAGGTCGTACTGCCCGGCCATGACGGCGTGGGCGGCGGAGTCGACGGCCTGTTGGCTGGACCCGCAGGCCCGGTTGATGGTCACGCCGGGCACCTCCTCGGGCCAGCCCGCGGCCAGCGCGGCGAACCGGGCGATGTTGCTGGACTGGTCGCCGATCTGGGTCACGCATCCCCACATCACGTCGTCCACGGTGCCGGGGTCCACACCGGTGCGTTCCACCAGCGCGGTGAGCACATGTGCCGACAGATCGGCCGCGTGCACGGCGGCAAGGGAGCCGTTGCGCTTGCCGATGGGCGTGCGGACGGCGTCGACGATGACGGCCTCGGGCATGGAAGGGTCCTCTCGGTCGGTGGGGAACTGGACGGCGTCAGTGGGGGAACTGGACGGCGGCGCCGCTGTCGACGAGTTCGTCGACGTCGGCGATCTCCCAGTCCCGGAACACGGCGCGGGTGTCGGCGCCTACGGGTGGTGCGGCCGGGCCGGGGCTCGACGGTGTCGCCGAGAAGCGGGGTGCCGCGGCGGGCTGGACGACGCCGTCCCGGTCGAACAGGCTGCCGCGCGCGGCCAGTTGGGGGTGTGCCGCCGCCTCGGTGAGGCCTAGGACGGGGGCGACGCAGGCGTCGGTGCCCTCGAACAGGGCCGCCCATTCGTCGCGGGTGTGCTCCGCGAAGCGTTCCGCCAGGCGGCGGCGCAGCTCCGGCCAGGTCGCGCGGTCGTGCTGGAGGTCGGGATCGACGTCGAGCTTGAGCAGCTCGATCAGGCACCGGTAGAACTTGGCCTCCAGCGCGCCGACCGCCACATGCCGGCCGTCCTTGGTCCCGTAGACGGCGTAGAACGGCCAGCCGCCGTCGAGTTGGTTGATACCCCGCTCGTCGGCCCACGCGCCGCGCCCGAGTTTGCCGAAGGTGCTCGCGAGGAGATGGGCCGTCCCGTCGACGATGGCCGCGTCGACGACCTGGCCGACTCCCGTGCGCCCTACGGCGTGCAGGGCGGCCAGCACGCCGATCACGAGGTAGCAGCCGCCGCCCCCGAAGTCGCCGACGAGGTTGAGCGGTATCTGCGGGGGTCCGCCGGTGTCTCCGATCGCGCCGAGTGCGCCGGTGAGGGCGATGTAGGTGAGGTCGTGTCCGGCGGCCGCCGCGAGGGGTCCGGTCTGGCCCCAGCCGGTCATCCGGCCGTAGACCAGCCGGGGGTTGCGGGCGAGGCACTCGTGCGGTCCGATGCCCAGGCGTTCGGTGACGCCCGGGCGGAATCCCTCGATCAACACGTCGGCGCGCTGGGCGAGTCGGAGGAGAGCGGCGGGTCCGGCCGGGTGTTTCAGGTCGAGTACGACCGAACGCTTCCCGCGGTTGAGTACGTCCGCGGGACCGCCCGCGTCGGGTTCGTCCGCCCGCTCTGGCCGGTCCACCCGGACGACCTCCGCGCCGAGATCGGCGAGCAGCATGCCCGCGAACGGGCCCGGTCCGATGCCGCCGAGCTCGACCACTCGGCAGCCGGACAGCGGTCCTGTGCTCACAACACCCTCCCTGACAGCCTCAGTTGAGGAGACATGTTCGGCCTACGACGCTGTCAGCGTCCCTTCCAGACCGGCGGCCGTTTCTCGGCGAAGGCCGCGGCCCCTTCCCGCGCGTCCTCGGACGAGAACACCGGCGAGGCGATCTCGGCCTGCCGGATCCAGCCCTCCTCCAGCGTCCACTCGGCGGCGGACTGCGCGATCTGCTTGGTCGCGGCGACGGCGAGGGGGCCGTTCGCCGCGATGGCCTCGGCGAGTTCCAGCGCGCCGGCGAGCGCGCCGCCCTCGTCGGTGAGCCGGTTGACCAGTCCGACCTCGGCCGCGCGTCCGGCGGTGATGGGCTCGCCGGTCAGCAGCAGCTCCAGCGCGATCGCGTACGGGATCCGCTGCGGCAGTCGCAGCGCCGCACCGGCCCGGGCGACCAGGGACCGCGTCACCTCCGGTACCCCGACCCGCGCCGAGCGGGACGCGACGACGAGATCGCAGGCGAGCAGCAGCTCGAAGCCGCCGGCCAGCGCCCAGCCCTCGACCGCGGCGACCAGTGGCTTGCGGGGCGGGGTGACGGTGATCCCGCACAGCCCGCGGCCCTCGATCGCGGGACTCTCGCCGCGCAGCCAGGCCTTGAGGTCCATCCCCGCCGAGAACGTGCCGCCCGCCCCGGTGAGCACACCGACCCGCAGCTCCTCCGACTCGTCCAGCTCGTCCACGGCGGCGGCGACACCGGCGGCCACGCCGGCGTCGAGCGCGTTCTTCACCGCAGGACGGTTGATCGTGATGACCTGGATCGCGCCCCGGCGCTCCACCAGCACTTCGTCCGACATCCTGCCTCCTGATGCTCGTTCTCGATTGCCGGTCACTTGACCGCGAACCGCGCCAGCTCGTGGGCGACCATGCCGTCCAGGTCCGGGGCGGGCGGCACGGGAAGGTCGACGGCGCGCCCCCGACTCGGCAGGAGCACAACTGCCGTACCTGGCGTGGTGACTTCACCGCGCTGGTTCTCGCAGCGCACCTCGATGTGCACCTCGCCCCGCCCGTCCACCAGCTGTTTGTCGACGACCGTGCCGCGTACCCAGGTGGTGTCGCCGAGGTAGTTGAACCTGCGGTGCTCGCAGCGGAGTTTCCATAGCCAGCCGTCGTCGCCGATCCAGTCGGTGAGGAGATGGCAGAGCCAGGTCTCGCGCATGCCGCCGTAGTCGTAGGGGCCCGGCAGGCCCAGTTCCCGGGCGCGTTCGGGTTCCCAGTGCAGGCGTTGGACGGTGTCAGGGACGCCCAGCCGGTTGGGCGGGTACAGACCGGGAGCTTTGCGTCGTACGGCCGCGGCGATCCCGAACGCCCCGGGCGGGGTGAGCTGCATGCCCCAGCCGAGGTGCCAGACGACCACGTCCGTGGTGGTCAGCGGCCCCTTCACCCGGGGTTGCAGTTCCTCGCCGACCTCGACGTCCTCCCAGTGACGGGGTTCGGCGCCCCGCCTGCGCTCGGCCGCGTATGCCGCGTCGATCTCGGCGAGTCGCTCGGGCGGGTACGGCTGCTGTTCGAGCGCCTCCTTGGCCCGCTTCTTCGACGTGTGCCGTTCGGCGTTGATCCAGGTGCCGCGTCGCAGGGCGTGCATCTCGCCGCGCCCGTTGGCGTAGAGGTAGTCGCGGACGACGTGTGCGGTACGCCCGCCGAAGTTGCTCCGCTTGAGCCGGACCCCTACCTGGGTCTGCAACACCCGGCAACGGTCGCCCAGTTGAAGGGGCCGCCACCACTCGAACTCCATCACGGCCTGGTAGGAACCGAGCCCCGCGAAGGGGTCCCCCTTGAGCAGGGCCTTGGTCTCCGGGTCCGGGGCCGGGGCCGCGTCCTCCCCCATCGTGTAGAGGAAGGTCGGCGGTGCGACGAGGGAGCCCCAGCGGGTCTTCGCCGCGTATTCGGGGTCGCAGTACAGGGGGTTGGCGTCGCCGTAGCCGTAGGCGAAGTGGCGCGAACCGTCCCACGTCACCTCGTAGTTGTGCGGTGGATTGCGTTGCGGCTGGGGTACGCCCAGGCGGCGCCGGGAGCGTTCGACCGCCTCGTCCGTCAGCACGCCGAACCGCTCGGCCGCCTTCTCCTCGGTACCACTCATCGCTCAACCTCCTTGCTGGACACTGCGGTTCCTCCTTGGGACGCTCAGGCTTTGCTGTGTTCGGCGAGCCGGGCCCGTACGAGGTCGAGCAGTTCGACGCGGCTCACCTTGCTGGACGGGGTGCGGGGCAGCGCGTCGAGGACGACGATGTGGGCGGGCACCTCGTACGGGGTGAGGTGGGTGCGGCACAGTGCGGTGAGTTCGGCCGCGTCCGGTGCGGGCCGCCCCGGTTCCGACTCGACGGCCGCGACCGGTACTTCACCGAGCCGCGGGTCGGGCAGTCCGGCAACCGCCGCCTCGCGTACGGCCGGGTGGGTCTCCAGGACGCGTTTGACCGTCTCCGGCTGGACTTTGAAGCCGCCGCGGATGATGGCGTCGTCGGCACGGCCCTCGATCCACACGAACCGGTCGGCGTCGATCCGGGCCAAGTCGCTGGTCCGCACCCAGGTCCGGCCGCCGTGCGTGCTCTGCTCGGTGCGGACTTCGAGCCGTCCGCTCCGGCCGGCCGGCAGCTCGGTGCCGTCCTCGCCGGTCACCCTCAACTCGACGCCGGCGAAGGCGCGTCCGGCGCTGCCGGCCTTGCGCTGCCACCAGCGGTCGTGCAGGGGCAGGGTCCAGCCGGCGACGGCTCCGGCGAACTCCGTTGCGCCGTAGGTCATCAGGACGGGGATGCCGTACGTGCGGAAGAAGGCGTCGGCGAGTTCCGGCGGGCAGGGTGCCGTGCCGGAGGTGACCACCTGGAGGGTGGCGAGGCGTTCCTTTGGGACGTTCGCGTCGAGTACGGCGCGTATCGCGGCCGGGACCAGGCTCGCCGCGCGGAGCCGGTGGCGTTCGACCGCGCTCACCCAGGGGTCGACGGCGAACCTCGGCATCAGGAGCATGCGGCGGCCGGTGGCGAGGCAGGCCAGAGCCCGCCACAGGCCGCCGATGTGCACGAGAGGCGTGGCCACTAGTGATGCCGACTCCGACAGGAGCCTGCTCGGCTTCGGTGTCTGGCCGCCGGAGACGAGCGCCTGGTCGAGCTGTCCGATGCGCAGGTGGACGCGTTTCGGTGGGCCGGTGGTGCCGGAGGTGAGCATCTCCACGGCGACCCCCGGGCGCGTCGCGGCCTCGGCGGGTGCCGTGCCGCCCGCGGGCCGTAGGGTCCCGTCGGTGCCCAGCTCAAGGGCCGCGCCGTACGCGGTCACGGCGTCGAGGACGCCCTCCCGGGCGAGGACCTCGGCGCCGGACACCACGACCGGTGGCTCGCAGCGGGCGATGTCGGCGGCCAGCCGGGACGCGGGCTGGAGCGGGCTGAGCATGACCAGGCAGCGCCCGGAGGCGATCACCGCGGCGACCGCGGCGACGTGCTCGGGCCGGTTCTCCAGGACGACCCCGACGCGGGCGCCGGTGTGCAGGCCCATCGCGTCGAGTGCCTCGCGGAGTCCCTGCGCGGTCCGCTGGACCTGCCCCCAGGTCCACCAGCTCCGGTCGTACTCGATCGCCTCGGCAGCCGCGGGCGCTTCCGCCAGCAGGCGGGACAGGCGGTCGCGAATTCCCACGTGATCAGCCTTTCGACAGGACGTCGGTCTCAGATTCCGACCAGGTCGGCCAACCGGGTCCGGTGCGCGGCCGGCCCTCCGAACAACTGCTCCGACGACTTGGCGCGCTTCAGATACAGGTGCGCGTCGTGCTCCCACGTGTAGCCGATCCCGCCGTGGATCTGGATGTTCTCCTTGGCCGCGTGGGTGAAGGCGTCCGCGCAGCAGGCCGCGGCGAGGGCAGCGGACACCGGCAGTCCGGACGAGCCCTCGGCGGCCACGGCCGCCGCGTGGTAGGCCGCCGACCGGGCGGCCTCGACCTGGACGAGCAGGTCCGCGCACTTGTGCTTGACGGCCTGGAAGGAGCCGATGGGCCGCCCGAACTGCACGCGGACCTTCGCGTACGCCACGGCCGCGTCGAGACAGGCCCGCGCTCCGCCGACCTGTTCCGCGGCGAGCGCCACGGCCACGAGGTCGAGCACGGTACGCAGATACGTCGAGGCGTCGCCGTCCGGGCCGATCCGCCGCGCGGGCGCGCCGTCGAGGTCGACGCGCGCCAGCCGCCTGGTCGGGTCCAGGGTCTCCAGCCGCGTCCGGGTCACGCCGGGCGCGTCCCCGTCGACGGCGAACAGCCCGGGTCCCACACCGGTGCGGGCGACGACGAGCATCAGGTCCGCGGTGTGGCCGTCGACGACGAACATCTTGGTGCCCGACACCGTCCCGTTCTCTGCGGACGTCTCGATGTCCTCCAGCCGCCACGAGCCGCTCTCCTCCGCGAGGGCCAGCGTGGCGGTCGTCGAACCGTCGGCGATCGCGCGCAGCCAACGGGCCTTCGCCGCCTCGTCGTTCGAGGCCGCGAGGGCCTGTCCGGCAAGTGCCACGGTCGCGAAGTACGGCGACGGCAGCAGCACCCGGCCCAGCTCCTCCAGTACGATCCCCAACTCGACCGGCCCGCCGCCGAATCCGCCGTAGGCCTCCGGCAACACCAGTCCGTGCAGCCCGAGTTGGTCGGCCATCTGCCGCCACAGCCGGGGGTCGTGGCCCTCTTCGGAGTCCATCGCGCGGCGCACCGCCGCGCTCGGGGCCTTGTCGGCGAGGAAGCGCCGTAGTGTCGTACGGAGTTCTTCCTGCTCCTCGGTGAACGTCAGTGCCACGTCGGTGCCTTGGAGCGGAGATAGGCGCCGAAGTCCGGCATGCGGGTGCGGTCGACGATCTCGATGCGGACGCCCGACGGGTCGAGGTGGTAGGCGAAGATCGCCATGGAGCCGTCGACCACCGCGCAGGCCTCCAGCGGGAAGCCCGCCTCCTCCAGCCGTTTGGACGTCGTCGGCAGGTCGTCGCAGAAGTAGCCGAGGTGATGGGTCGCGATGTGCCCGGCCGGCGTCCACGGCGTCCCCGGGATCTCCTGCACGAGTTCGAGGTGCGGGGCGTCCAGCGAGTACGCGAAGCGCAGCGGGAGCACGCGCTCGCCGTCGGCCAGGCGCACGGTGAGGTCGTAGGCCTGGGTCTCGGTCCAGCGGTGACCCGCGATCCCGGTGAACCAGGCCTTCCCCGCCTCGACGTCCGGGACCACGATTCCCGTGTGGTACAGGTCTGTTGCGTTGAGAGGTGAGGGCATGGCGTCGCTCACCACTCCAGCCGGAGCTGCTTGATGCCGTACATGTTGCCGTGCTGTTCGAGGTCCTGGCCGGGGGTGATCCCGTAGTCGGGGATGCGCCGGTGCCATTCCTCGACGGCCACGTTGAGTTCGAGGCGGGCGAGGTGGGAGCCGAGGCAGCGGTGCGGGCCGGAACCGAACGCGATGTGGTTGGTGGACTTGCGCCGCAGGTCCACTTCGAGAGGCCGGTCGAAGCGCTCGGGGTCGCGGTTGCTGACCGCGAGCGGCAGCATCACCATCTCCCCCGCCCTGACCGGGCAGCCGCCGATCTCGACGTCCTGTGTCGCCTTGCGGGCGGGGACGACGAACGAGTAGACGCGGAGGATCTCCTCGACCGCCGTCGGGATCAGCGACGGATCGTCGACGATCGCCCTGCGCTGTTCCGGATGCGTGGCGAAGTGGTACAGGGCCCAGCCGATGGAGATCGGCACCGTGTCGAAGCCGGCCTGGAACAGCAGGACGCAGAACGCGTGCATGTCCCGGTCGCTGATCGGCTCGTCGTCGATCGTCCAGGCCATGGCGCGGGACAGCAGGTCGTCGCGGGGTGCCTCGCGGCGCAGCGCGATCTGCTGCTCGAAGTAGTCCGACACGGCGTTCATCGCGCTCAACTGCCGCTCGCCGTGCGGGTCCTCACCGTGGGACAGGTGCAGCAGGTCGTGGATCCAGTCGAGGAACTGCGGGAGGTCCTCCTCGGGCAGTCCCATCAGACGCATGAAGATCAGGGTCGGGAAGCGGCGGGCGAACGAGTCGAGGACGTCGGCGGAGCCGCTGTCCTTCAGTCCGTCGATCAGTCCGGAGGCGACCTCCCGGATCTCCTGTTCGCCGGCGGCGACGGTCTTGGGCGAGAAGGCGCTGCCCAACAGGCGCCGCCACGCGGTGTGCTGGGGCGGGTCGAGCATTTCCGGGATCCACAGGAACCTGGGGTCGGGGTCGAGCGCCGTCACGGACTGGTTGGAGAAGGTCCGCCAGTCCTGCAACGCCTGCTGCACGGCCGCGCCTTCGGTGACGACCCAGTACCCGCGCGCGGTGGTGCTCCGGAATCCGGAGTGGGTGCGGGCGATCTCGTCCCAGCGTTCCTGATGGCTCAGGACCGGGCCGCCGAGCCGGTTGTCGAAGTGGTACGCCGGGATGCCCTGGTGGGTCCCGTCGGGTTCGAGTGTCGCGCTCATCACGGCTCCTCTCGTACGGTGTTCGGGCTGCGCACGGCGGCCGGATCTCTTACGGCGGCCAGGTCTCCTGCCGCGGTCATGTCGCCGCGCCGTCGATCTTCAGCGCGATCAGCTCCTCGTCGGAGAGACCGAGCGAGCGCAGCACCTCGTCGGTGTGCTCCGCGAACTGCGGTGCCCGCGTGATGTCGGCCGGGGCCTCGTCGAACTGGACGGGGCTCGCGACGAGTTCACGGCCCACACCGTCGGCGTCCACGACCGGGGCGATGAGTCCGTTGGCGCGCAGCGAGGGGTCCTGGCCGACCTCCCAGGCGTTCTGCACGGCCGACCACTGGCCCTCCCCGCGGGAGAGGATCCGGACCCACTCCGAAAAGGTGCGGGAGGCGATGAGTTCGGCGACGATGTCAGCCGCCTGTGCCGCGTTGGCCATCAACTTCTCGGTGCTGTCGAAGCGTTCGTCGGTGCCGAGTTCTCCGCGGCCGGCGAGTTCGCAGAACTCGGCCCAGTAGCGGCCGGGTTGGAGCATCGACAGTTCGATCCAGCGTCCGTCGGAGGTGAGGTAGGCGCCGATGAGCGGGTTGGTACGCGATCCGTGCCGGGGCTGGATGTTCACCGGCAGCGGTCCGCCGTTCATCAGTGCCATGTTGACCGTGAACTGGGTCGCCCACGCGCCGACGCCGAGCAACGACACGTCGACCACGGACGGTTCGCCGGTCGTCGCCCGGGAGTAGAGGGCGGCGGCGATGCCGCCGGCGATCGTCATGCCGCCCATCGAGTCGCCGTAGGCGCCGGCGGGCATCCGGGTCATCCGGTCCGCGCCCGCCGGTGTGACACCGGCGGCGCTGCCGCCGCGCGCCCAGAAGGCGGTGCTGTCGTAGCCGCCCTTGGTGGCCTCGTCGCCTCGCGGGCCGAAGCCGCTGCCCCGTACGTAGATGATGTCCGGGTTGATCGCCCGGATGTCCTCGACGTCGATGCGCAGTTTCGTGCGCGCCTCGGGCAGGAAGTTGGTCAGGAACACATCGCTGCGGCGGACCAGTTCCTCGAACGCCTTGCGGGCCGACGGCTTCTCCAGGGCGAGGCCGACGCTGCGTTTGCCCCGGTTGGGTCCCTCCACGATCGGGAAGAACGACGACCCCTCGCTGGTGGCGTCGTAGCCGAGGACCCGGACCAACCCCCTCTGTCCGTCGCCGCGTTCGGCGTGCTCGATCTTGATCACATCGGCGCCCCAGTCCGCGAGCACGGCGCCCGCCGCCGGGACGAAGGTGAACTGGGCTACTTCGAGAACGCGAACGCCCTCCATCGGCCTGCGCATCGACCAACTCCTCATACTCAATCTGCCGTCACGCGCTCCGAGTATGGACCGAACCTCGCTAAAAAGTATACTGTTTTGCCGTCACCGACCGACCCGCACCTTCCGGAGGGCCGATGCTGGACTTCTCGATCGAACCCGAGTTCCAGGCCAAGCTGGACTGGGCGGCGGCCTTCGTGCGGGAGGAGGTCGAGCCGCTCGACCTCCTCTTCCCGCACGGCGGTGACCCCTACGACACGCGCAACGAGAAGGCGCGCGCGATCCTGCGCCCGCTCCAGGACCAGGTCCGCGCGCAGGGTCTGTGGGCCTGCCATCTCGGCGCCGGACTCGGCGGCGCGGGCTACGGCCAGGTGAAGCTCGCGTACCTCAACGAGATCCTCGGCCGCTCCTACTGGGCCCCGACGGTCTTCGGCACCGCCGCCCCGGACACCGGCAACGCCGAGATCCTGGCCATGTTCGGCACCGACGAGCAGAAGGCGCGCTATCTGCAACCCCTGCTCGACGGGGACATCGTCTCCACCTTCTCGATGACGGAACCGCAGGCGGGGGCCGATCCCAAGGAGTTCGCGTGCCAGGCCCGGCGCGAGGGGGACGAGTGGGTGATCGACGGGGAGAAGTGGTTCTCCTCCAACGCCCGGTACGCGGCCTTCCTCATCGTCATGGCCGTCACCGACCCGGAGGCCGCGCCGCACGCCCGGATGTCGATGTTCGTCGTCCCGGCCGAGACACCCGGCATCGAGATCAAGCGCAACGTCGGCACGATGGACGAACGCGACTCCCTCGACGAGGGAATCCACGCCTACATCCGTTACGACCGGGTGCGGGTCCCGCTCGACGCCATGCTCGGCGGCCCCGGCGAGGGCTTCAAGGTCGCGCAGGCCCGGCTGGGCGGGGGCCGTGTGCACCACGCGATGCGCACCGTCGGCAAGTGCACCCGCGCCTTCGACATGATGTGCGAGCGTGCGCTGTCCCGCCGGACTCAGGGCACTCTTCTCGCCGAGAAGCAGGCCGTGCAGCAGTTCATCGCGGACTCCTGGGTGGAGTTGCAGCAGTTCCGGCTGCTGGTGCTGCACACGGCCTGGATCATCGACACCCAGCCGCACGGCGCGGCCCGCACCCAGATCGCGATGTGCAAGGTCCAGACGGCGAAGGTGCTGCACGACATCATCCAGCGCGCCCTGCACCTGCACGGCTCCCTCGGCACCACCAACGAACTCCCGCTGGCGAAATGGTGGATGGCCGCACCGAACCTGGCCCTCGCCGACGGCCCCACCGAGGTCCACCGCACCACGATCGCCAAGCAGTTGCTGAAGAACCGCCGGCCGGCCGAGGGACTGTTCCCCAGCGAGCACATCCCGCCCAGGCTGGAGGCCGCCCGCAAGCGGTACGCGCACATCCTCGACGACGAGAGCCTCTCCGGCCGGGCGGACGCATGAGCGACGGGCGCGACACCAAGTCCCTTGCCCCGGCCGACCTGTTCGACCTCTCCGGAAAGGTCGCGCTCGTCACGGGCGGCAGCCGCGGCCTGGGTCTCGCGATGGTGCGCGCCTTCGCCGGCGCGGGCGCCGACGTCGTGATCGCCAGCCGCAAGCTCGACGCGTGCGAGACCGCGGCGGCCGAGGTCCGCGACCTGGGCCGGCGTGCCCTGCCGGTCGCCGCCCACGTCGGCCACTGGGACGACCTGGCACGCCTCGCCGACGCGGCCTACACGGAGTTCGGCAGGGTCGACGTCCTGGTCAACAACGCCGGCATGTCGCCGCTCGCCCCTTCCTCCGCCGACACGAGCGAGGAGCTCTTCGACAAGGTGATCGGCGTCAACTTCAAGGGGCCGTTCCGGCTCGCGTCGCTGATCGGGCAGCGGATGGCCGACGCGGGCGGCGGCTCGATCATCAACGTCTCCTCCTCCGGCGCCCTGATGCCCCAGCCACGCTTCGGCCCGTACGCCGGAGCCAAGGCCGCCCTCAACGCCCTCACCACGGTCTTCGCCCTGGAGTACGGCCCGGCCGTACGGGTCAACACGATCTCGGCCGGGCCGTTCCTCACGGACATCTCCAAGGCCTGGGCGGAGGAGAAACGGCAGACGACGCGCAGCGCGATCGGGCGTCCCGGGCAGCCGGAGGAGGTCGTCGGTACCGCGCTGTACCTGGCGAGCGACGCGTCCAGTTACACGACGGGGGCGCTGATACGGGTCGACGGCGGGCTGTACTAGCCGAGCAACTCCAGTGCCTGGTCCAGCAGTTCGGGCAGCGCGGGCAGCATCCGCCGGTGCATGGCGTTCACCTGCCCGGTCCTTCTGCCCCGCTTGATCAACAGCGCTGTCGCGGCCGACTCCTTGTACTTGGTGAGTGCCTCGAACCACGGCAGGTCCCGAAGCGGTTCGCCCCGCGACTCCTCGTAGGCGTCGACCAGTTCGGCCCCGCCGGGCATGCCGGTGGGCTCGTCCGACAGAGAGGCGGGGTGACGGGCCTCGTCGGTGAAGAAGGTCAGCCAGGTCATGTCGACCCGAGGGTCGCCGCGCGACCAGATCTCCCAGTCGATGACCGACGTGACCGAGCTGTCCGCGCACAACGTGTTTCCGAGCCGGTAGTCGCCATGGGTGAACACCGGCGTCATCGCGGCGGGCACGGTCGCGCGCAACCGTTCCGCGACCACCTCGTGGCCGGTGCGCAGGTCGTCGGAGACGGTGCCGAACGCCCGCGTCCAGCGGTCGATCTCTCCGGCGAGCGTCACCACCGGCTCCGCCGCGAGCGCCGTACGCGCCGGATCCACCCGGTGCAGAGCGGCCAGCATGCGCGCCGCGTCCAGGGCACGCCCCCGCACTTCCCCCGGGGTCAGCGTGCCGCGCGGCACCAGCACCGGCTCGACGCACTCCCCCGGCACCAGTTCCATGGCCACGAAGGGCTGGATCTCCGGGGGTGCGCCCGCGTCGCAGAACAGCACCTTCGGCACCCGGACGCCGGGCTGTCCGGCCAGGGCCGCCATGAGCCGCGCCTGCCGCAGCACGTCCCGGTTGCGGACCGGGGCCAGGCCGGGCGGGGCCACCTTGAGGACGACGCGTTCGTAGCCCGCCGGGACACCCACCAGGGCCGCGACGTACGTCAGGCTCGACGTGCCGCCGGTGAGCGGTTCGACGCCGTCCACCGTGGCACCGGGTATCCAGCCGCCGACCACGGCGGCCGTGCGATCCGTCAACTCCCTTATCAGGGCAGGGCTGTTGGTGGCGACGCTCATGGCTGCCCCTTCGTCCCGTTCCCGGGTGCGGTCAGTGCCGCCACGATGTCGCGGCGCACCAGCTTGCCGGTCACCGTGCGCGGGAGTTCGGTCCAGTACGTGATGCGGTCCGGGGTCTTCGAACCACGCAGCGTGCCGCGTACGGCCGCGCGCAGAGCCCCCGCGTCGGCCGTCGCGCCGTCACGCGGGACCACGACGGCCTCGATGCGCTGGCCCCACTCCTCATCGGGGACGCCGACGACGACGGCGTCGAGCACGTCCGGGTGCCGCAGAAGAACATCCTCGATCTCGGCGGGCGCGATGTTCTCCGCGCCGCGGATGATCGTGTCGTCGGTTCTGCCCTCGATGTGGAGGTAGCCGTCCGCGTCGAGGCGGCCCCGGTCGCGGGTGTGGAAGAAGCCCCGCTCGTCGACCGCGGAGCCCTGCCCGGCGTACTCCCCCGAGACCTGCTCGCCGCGCACCCAGATCTGCCCGGTCTCCCCCGCGCCCAGCGACTCCCCGGCCACGTCGCGGACTTCGATCTCGATCCCCGGCACCGGCAGTCCCGCCGAACCGAGCCGGGCCCGCACCGCGGGGTCGTCGCTCGCGACCGCCGCCCGGTGTTCGGCCGGGCCCAGCACCGAGACGGTGGACGAAGTCTCCGTCAGGCCATAGGCGTTGACGAAGTCCACCTGCGGCCAGGTGCGCAGTGCCGTCTCGATCACCCGCACCGGCATCCTGGCGCCACCGTAGGCCAGCGAACGCATGGAGGGCACCGAACGGTCCAGCCCCGCCGTGTCCATGATCCGGGCGAGCATGGTCGGCACGACCATCGCGTGGGTGATCCGCTGCTCCCGGACGAGGGCGAGCCAGCCCTCCGGGGTGAACTGGTCGAGGGTGAGGGTGCGCCGGCCGGCGTAGAGGTTCGTCAGCACATGGGAGACGGCGGCTATGTGGTACGGCGGCACACTCATCAGCGCCGCCTCGGCCGGGTCCGCCGCGGCGAACTCCACCGTGCCGAGCACGTACGACACGAGGTTGTGGTGACGCAGGACCACGCCCTTCGGGGCCGAGGTGGTCCCGCTGGTGTAGATCAGTACGGCGGGAGCGTCGGGCTGTCGCGGCTCGATGTCGCCGTCGGTGTTCGCGGCTGCCTCCGTGAGCCATTCGGCCGGGCTGCGGACCGTCAGTCCGGCCCGGCGCGGTGCCGCGTCCTGGCCGGGAGCGGCGATGGCCAGCGCGCGCGGGTGGTTCGCGAGGAGGGCATCCAACTGCTCTTCGCCCAGGCGGTAGTTGACCGGGACCAGTGGCACCCCGGCGTGGGCCGCGGCGAACTGGGCGACGGCGAAGGCCGGGCCGTTCGTCGCCAGGTACACGATCGCGTCGGCATCGGCGGCGCGGACCGACCGGGCCCCGCCGGCGGCCAGTTCACGCAGCCGGACGGGGGTGAGCCCGTCCTGTGCGCGGCCGATCACGACCCGGTCGCCGAAGCCCTCGGCGGCCATGTCCAGGATCATCGAGACGTTCATCGGCGCACTTCCCGCTTCCCGTTTCTCAGTCTTCCCGTTTCTCAGTCCGAGGCCGGGAGCGGCTTGGCGCTCTTCACCGGCAGGGGAACGCCGTTCACCGCGAGCGTGCCCTGTCCCTGTTTCGTGCAGAGCAGTTCGAGGCCGAGGTCCTCGTCGGCGTAGCGCTTGCCGAGCAGTGAGCCGCCCATCAGGTCCGGGTCGGCCGTGCCGGTGACGGCCCCCGGCGCTGTTCCCTCGATCATCGCGGCACCGCCGCAGGTGACGTCCAGCTCGCTGTCGGGGCAGCGCACGACGATCACCGCCGTCGTGTCAACCGTACTGGCGAGCATCTGTCCCACTCGTGGCCTCATCGCAGCTTCCTCCGCGGATCTTGTTCCGTTCCGGGCGCCCGAAGACCAGAAAAAAGTATACTACTTACCTCGATCGCGTCGAGATGACGAACCGAGCCGACCTACCGAGCTGACGAACGGAGTCGCCGGATGGATCTCAAGACCGTCCTGTTCGAGGTGACCGACCATGTCGCCACGGTCACGCTGAACCGGCCGCAGGCCATGAACAGCTTCAACCAGCAGATGCTCGACGACTTCTCCGCGCTCTGGGACAGGGTGAAGGCCGACGACGACGTGCACGTCGTCGTGTTGCGCGGATCGGGCGAGCGCGCGTTCAGCACCGGCATGGACGTGAAGGAGGGGATCGACCGGCATCCCAATGTGTGGTCGCAGACCGACCCCGGGGAGTTCCTGTCGCCGAAGCTGAACCAGGTGTGGAAACCGCTGGTCTGCGCGGTGCACGGGATGGCCGCCGGCGGCGCGTTCTACTGGCTCAACGAGGCCGACATCCTGATCTGTTCGGAGGATGCGACCTTCTTCGATCCGCACGTCAGCTATGGACTCACCGCTGCCCTCGAACCGATCGGGCTGGCCCGCCGCATCCCGCTCGGCGAGGCCCTGCGCATCGCGCTGCTCGGTCTGGACGAACGCCTGTCGGCCGCACGCGCTCTCCAGATCGGCCTGGTCAGCGAGGTGTTGCCGGGCGAACAGCTCTGGGACCGCGCGGACGAGATCGCGCGCGTCATCGCCGCCAGACCGCCGGCCGCGATCCAGGGCACGGTCCGCGCGATCTGGGAGTCCCTGGACGCGACCCGCACCCAGGCGCTGCGCACCGGACTGTCGTACACCCAGATCGGCAATCCGATCGGAAAGGCGGAGGTGGACCGCGCGGCGGTGCCCCGCGGGCGGTGGACACTGCGCTGACACTCCCCTACGCTCCATAAAACAGTATCCTTTTTTATGACGTTCCCATGGAGGGCTGGCTCCGATGCGCTTTGGCATGCCCTGGCCGGGCCGCGAGGTGGCACGTGAGGCGGAGGAAGCCGGTGCGGGCGCCTTCTGCGCCGGCGAGTTCGTCGACCACGACGCCTACCTCACCGTCGCCGAGATCGTCGCGAACTCCGAGCACGCCCTGGCGGGGCCCGCCATCGCCTACGCCTTCGCCCGCACCCCGTACGCCCACGCCACCGCGCTGCGCCAGCTGCACGCCCAGGCACCGGGGCGGCTCTTCCTCGGTCTTGGCAGCGCCGCGTTCCGCATCAACCGCGACTGGCTCGACGTGCCCGCCGACCGGCCCGTGGCCCGGATCGCGGAGACCGTCGGCGCCGTCCGCGCCTGGCTGCACGCGGAGAACGGCGAGAAGGTCCACTACTCGGGCGAGTTCCACTCGATCGACGCCGACGTCCGCGCCCCCGTGCTCGGCCGGCTCGACATCCCCGTCCTGCTCGCCGCGTTCAACACCCGCATGGCCGCCACGGCGGGCCGGGTCGCCGACGGCGTCATCGGACACGGGCTGTTCACCGACTCCTGGTGGAACGACGTCGTACGCCCCTCCGTCGAGCGCGGCGCGGCGGACGCCGACCGGAGCGAGCCGCCCCTGGAGCACGGCTGGGTCATCACGGCGGTCGACGACACCGCCCCCGAGCGTGCCGTGGCCGACGCCCGGCGCATGATCGCCTTCTACCTCACGGTGAAGACGTACGACCCGTTCGTGGCCCACCACGGCTGGGAGGGCCCGGTGGAGCAGCTGCGCAAGGCGTTCCGGGCCGGGGACACCGACGCGATGGCCGCCGCCGTCACCGACGAGATGCTGACGGGGATCGCCGTGTGCGGGACGACGGCCGACGCGAAGGCCATGCTCGCCCGTCGGGCCGGTTCGCTGCCTCGTGACGTCGGCTATTTCGCACCGCCCAGCTTCCTGGTGAGCCACAGGCGCCGGGCCGCGTACGCCCGTGCCTCCCTCGCCCTCATCGGCGAACTGCCCACGCCGTGAGAGAAGCGGCGGGCGGCACCCTCGGGCCGCCCGCCGCTGCCATCGCGTTTCAGTACCCTGAAACGCCGCTTTGCGGGTCAGGCGTTCTCGGTGACCGGGGCGAGCTTCCGGCTCTTGTCGAAGTGCACGACGTCGGCCAGGGTGCCGCCCAGGATGGCCGCACGGTCCTCGTCGTTGACGCCCTCGAAGTTCTCCGCGATGCACTCCGCACTGCTGCGGAAGGTCCCCTCCGCGTGCGGATAGTCGTTGCCCCACATCACCGTCGACAGACCGGTGATGTGACGGGCCTTGACCGCCGTGGGGTCATCCGCGAACTGCACGTGGATCTGGCGCCGCACGTACTCGGTGGGCTTGAGCGGGTAGGGCCACTTGTCGTTGATCGCGAACAACCGCCCCATGGAGGGCTGTTCGGTCGCCGGACGGTTGTCGTCCCAGAAGCCCAGCCACCAGTCGGGGTCCTGGCCGGTGCCCGTCTTCCACGCCTTGTCCATGTAGCCCATGAAGGAGACCAGCCAGCCGGCCGTGTACTCGATCAGGTTGAAGTGCAGGTCGGGGAAGCGCTCGCACACCCCGCCGCCGACCAGGCTGGCGATGATGCCCTGCGGACCCGCCACACCGGCGCCGGCCGCGAAGCCCATGGTCCGGCCCGCCACCATGTCGTCGGTCAGGTTGCCCTTGCCCATGTTCATGGACGTCATCAGCCCCCGGACGGTCTGCGCCGTCCCGGAGATCTCCTCCTTGACCTTCACCCCGCCGGTGGCCACGTGGATGAAGACCGGCAGGTCGTGCGCCTGGGCGGCGGCCCAGATGGGGTCGTACTCGCGCGCGTAGTACGGCAGGGGCGGGATCTCCGGCAGCAGGATCGCGCCGAGGCCCAGCCTCGCGATCCGCTCGATCTCTGCCACGGCCGCGGGAACGTCCGTGATCGGGATCGCGGCCGTGGGGCGCAGCCGGTCCTTGTAGGGGAGATAGCGCTCGACGAGGTAGTCGTTCCACACGCGCGCGTGGGCCATCGACAGCTCGTGGTCGTCGGTGAACAGGACGAACAGCGAGAGGTTGGGGAACATGACCGAGGCGTCGACGCCGTCGAAGTCCATATCCCGGATGATGTGGTCGGGATCGCCGTCCGGGGTCTCCCCGCCGGTCTGGCGGTACTTGGAGATGGTCCAGCCGTCGAACCCGATGGTGTGGAGCTTCTTGAACTCCGTGTGCCCGCCCGGCACGATCGGCTCGTCGAGGGTGAACTCCTCTTCCCAGAGGGCGCGTTCACGCAGCTGCTTGGGCAGGCGGGTCTTGAACAGATCGACCGGCTCGATGATGTGCGAATCGCCGGACACGACAAATTCCTTGAACACAGGCGGTACCTCTCTTCGAACTCCGTCGTCCGTAGCCAGAAGGCCGACCCCCAGATATCTGCGAAGTTAGCTGTACCGACCGGTCGAGTCAATAAAAGACGCGCACTCCTGACCCGGCCTCCTTAATTCAGTACACTCAACACGGGACACACGGATGAGGAGACGGCACATGACGACGACGTACTCGTTCTCTTCGCGGCTCTACATCGACGGGCGGCACACCGACGGCACCTCGGACGCGCGGATCGTCGTACGCAATCCGGCGACGGAGGAGATCCTCGCCGAGGTTCCCGACTCCTCGCCCGCGGATGTGCGGCGTGCCGTCGAGGCTGCGCGGCGGGCCTTCGACGAGGGGCCGTGGCCGCGGATGAGGCCCGCCGAGCGAGGCGCCGTTCTGCTGCGCCTGGCCGAGGAGTTGGAGCGGCGACTACCGGAGCTGATCGCCGTCAACATGGCCGAGGCGGGTTCGGTGCGGGCGCTGGCGGAGACGCTCCAGACCCGGGTGCCGGTGGCGCATCTGCGGGACATGGCCGAGCGGGTGATCCCGGCCTTCGCGTGGGAGCGCCCGATGGATCCGACGATCGCGCCGGGCATCGGTATCTCCCAAGGGGTGCTGCGCCGCGAGGCGTTCGGGGTGTGCGCGCTGATCTCGGCGTACAACTTCCCCTTCTTCCTCAGCATGATGAAGGTGATCCCCGCGCTCGCCGCGGGCTGCACCGCCGTACTCAAGGCGGCGCCGCAGACCCCTCTCGACTCGCTGCTGCTCGGCGACTTCGCCGACGCCGCCGGATTGCCGCCGGGCGTGCTGAACATCGTCACCGGCGATGTCGAGGCCGGCCGGGAGCTGACCACCCACCCGATGGTGGACCTCGTCAGCTTCACCGGGTCGGACACGGTGGGCCGCATGGTGTACGCCCAGGCCGCGGCCTCCATGAAGAAGGTCGTCCTGGAACTCGGCGGCAAGTCGGCCAACATCGTCCGTGCCGACGGCGATCTCGACGGCGCGGTCCGTTCCGCGCTGGCGGGGATGACCACCCATGCGGGGCAGGGCTGTTCACTGCTGACCCGCACGCTCGTGCACGAGTCCCTCCACGACGAGCTGGTCGACCAGCTGGGCGCGGCCCTCGCCGGGGTCAGGGTCGGCGACCCCGCCGACCCGGCCACCACGATGGGACCGCTGATCAGCGCGGCCCAACGCGACAAGGTCGAGAAGCTGATCCGGGTCGGCGAGGAGGAGGGCGCCCGTATCGTCCGCGGCGGCAGGCGCCCGGCCGGTCTCGACAAGGGCTACTTCCTGGAACCCACGCTCCTCGCCGCCGTGGACAACGCGATGACCGTCGCCCGCACGGAGTTCTTCGGGCCGGTCGGCGTCGTCATCCCGTTCCGCACCGACGAGGAGGCGGTGCTCATCGCCAACGACAGTCCCTACGGCCTGGGTGGCGCCGTGTGGAGCGCCGACACCGCGGCCGCGTACGAGATGGCGTCCCGGCTCCGCACCGGCGGGGTCACGATCAACGGCGGCAGCGCCGGAGTCAACCCCCGGGCCGCCTTCGGGGGTTACAAGCAGAGCGGACTCGGCCGGGAGTGGGGCGAGTTCGGGCTCGACGAGTATCTGCAGACGAAGACGGTCAGTTGGGCCGCGCGCTGAGGCAAGTCCCGCGTGTCACACGGTGAGCACCATCGCCGATCCCATGCCGCCACCCGCGCACATGGCCGCGACCGCCGTCCCTCCCCCGCGCCGCCGCAGCTCGTGCGCGAGCGTGACGATCATGCGCGCGCCGGTGGCGGCGATCGGGTGGCCGAGGCTGCAGCCGCTGCCGAAGGGGTTGACCCGCTCGGGGTCGAGGTCCAGTTCGCGGGTGGTGGCGACGGCCACGGCGGCGAACGCCTCGTTGACCTCGAACAGGTCGACGTCCTCGATCCGCAGCCCGGCGCGGTCAAGTGCCTTGCGGATGGCGGCGATCGGGGCCAGTCCCGTCTCGACGGGGTCGACGCCGACGCTGGCCCACGACCGTACGGTGGCGAGCGGGGCGAGCCCGTGCTCGGCGGCGACCTCGGCGGAGGCGACGACGACCGCGGCCGAACCGTCGTTCACCCCGCTGGAGTTGCCCGCCGTGATGGAGTAGCCGTCGATCTCGGGGTGCAGCACCTTCAGTGCCGCGAGCTTCTCGATGCTGGTGTCGCGCCGAGGGTGTTCGTCGGTGTCGAACACGGATTTCGTCCCGTCCCGGTCGATGACCTCGACCGGGACGATCTCGTCGGCGAACCGTCCCCCGTCGATCGCCCGCACGGCCCGCTGGTGCGAGCGCAGCGCCCAACTGTCCATCTCCTGACGGGAGATGCCGGTCAGCCGGGCCGCGTTCCAGCCGACGAGGGTGGCCATGTCGTCGTTGGGCGCCTCACGGGTCGGAACGTGCGAGGGCGACATCCAGGGGTCCTGCCAGTCGTCGGTGCCCGGAATCCGGCGCCGGGCCCGCGGCGCGGTCGACGAGGACTGCGTTCCGCCCGCGACGACCACGCGGTCCATTCCGGCGCGTACGCCCGCGGCGGCGGTCGCCACGCTCGACAGTCCCGAGGCGCAGTGCCGGTTGTGCGCCAGGCCCGGCACATGGGGCAGCCCCGCTTCGAGTGCCGCGTACCGGGCGATGTCCCCGCCGCCGGCCAGGGTCTCGCCGAGGACGACGTCGTCGATCAGGCCGAGCGGCACCCCGGAGCGTCGCACCGCCTCGCGTACGACGACGGTGGCGAGGTCGAAGGCGCTGGTGTCACGCAGCGTTCCCCTGCGGGCGGTACCGATCGCAGTGCGGCAGGCGGCGAGCAGAACGGCATCAGTCATGCAATTGATGATACTCAACTTGGCGATACGGACCTAAGAACGCCTTGAATCAGTACTGGATCTCGACCTGTGACGCAAAAGAGGATACCTTCTTCGAGGTACTGATCCGCTGCGACCGGGTGGTGGCTGGTGAACTTCGAGCTCAGCGAGGAGCAGGCCATGCTGCGCGAGGCCTCGCGCGACCTGCTGTCCGACCGGGCCCCGATCGCCCTCGTACGAGCCTCGATGGACGGCACCCAGGACGTCGACCCCGAACTCTGGCGGCTGACCTCCGACCTCGGCTGGCCCGGTCTCGCCCTGCCCGAGGAGTACGGCGGGTCCGGCCAGGGACTGGTCGAACTCGCCCTGGTCGCCGAGGAAATCGGCCGCGCGCTCGGCCGGGGCCCGTTCCTGCCGACGGCGGTCGTCGGCCGGGCGATCGCCTACGGCGGTTCCGCGCGGCTGCGCGGCGAGGTGCTGCCCGCGCTCGCCGCCGGAGACGGCTGGGCCACCTGGGCCTTCGCCGAACCGCACGCACCCTGGACCCTCGACGGGATCCACGCGACCGCCCGTACGGACGGGGACGAGGCCGTCCTGGACGGCGTCAAGACCGTGGTGCAGGATGCCGGCGGCGCTCGCTGGCTGCTGGTCACCGCACGCCACGAGGGCGAACCGGCGTCCTTCCTCGTCGACCGCGCGGCCCCCGGAGTCACCGTCCGGCGTCAGCGCGTCCTGGATCCGACCCGCGCGTTCCACGAGGTCCGCCTGGACGCCGTACGCGTTCCGCTCGACGCCCGTCTCGACGGCGGGCCGGCCGACATCCAGGCCCTGCTCGACGAGGCGTCCGTCCTGCGGTGCGCCGACGCGCTCGGCGTGATGGAGCGGATGCTGGGACTGACCGTGGAACACACCACGAGCCGGGTGCAGTTCGGGCGGCCGATCGGCGGTTTCCAGGCCGTCAAGCACGCCTGCGCCGACATGGCACTGCTCGTGCACGGCACCCGTGCCGCGACGTACTACGCGGCGATGGCCGCCGATGCCGGCACCGACGACGCCGCCCGCGCGGCCTGTGCCGCCGCCTCCTACGCCACCGCCGGTACCGGTGAAGTCGCCGCCGGGGCACTGCAGTTGCACGGCGGCATCGGTTTCACCTGGGAGCACGACCTCCACCTCTATCTGCGCCGGGCCAGGGCCGACCGGGTGCTCCACGGGGACACGGCCGTCCACCGCGACCGGCTCTGCACCCTCCTCCTGCGGTCTTCCGCGTCCGCCTGAGCCGAGCGAAAGGGAATCGACCGATGGAGATCAAGGGCAAGAAGGCCGTGGTGTTCGGCGGTGCCTCCGGAATGGGCCGGGCGAGCGCCGAGTTGCTCGCGGCGCGCGGCGCCGACGTCGTCGTACTCGACCGTCCCGCGTCGGCCGGTGCCGAGGTCGCGGCGGCGTTGGGCGGGCGTTTCCAGCCGGTCGACGTCACCGACTTCGAGGCGACGGAAAGCGCGCTGGCCGGCGCCGTCGAATCGCTCGGCGGACTGCACGTCTCGATCACGACGGCGGGCGGCGGTACGGCGAAGCGGACGCTCGGCAGGAGCGGGCCGCACGACCTCGACACCTTCCGCCGGGTCCTCGACCTCAACACCGTCGCGACCTTCAACGTCAGCCGGCTCGCCGCCGCGCACATGAGCCGCAACGCGCCCGAGGACCCGGACGGCGAGCGTGGCGTCATCATCAACACGTCGTCGATCGCCGCCTTCGAGGCGCAGGTCGGGCAGGTCGCGTACGGGGCCGCCAAGGCCGCCATCGCCGGGATGTGTCTCACCATGGCGCGCGATCTCGGCTCGCTCGGCATCCGCGTCCTGGCCATCGCGCCCAGTCTGTTCGACACGGGCGCCGTCGAGAAGATCCCGGACGAGGCGCGGGCGGTCCTGGTCAAGGACGCGGCGTTCCCCAAACGCCTGGGCCGCCCCGAGGAGTACGCGAAGCTCGCGCTCGCCATCGTCGACAACCCGATGCTGAACGGCCAGTGCCTGCGGCTCGACGCGGGACAGCGGTTCGGCCCCAAGTGACCGGTGCGGGGCGCCGGTTGGCACCAGGACGACGACGGGAGCATCCGTAATGCCGGAACAGGACGAGCACCACGGCAAGGTCGCGTTCATCACCGGGGGCGGGCGCGGGTTCGGCAAGGCGTTCGGCGCGGCTCTGTCGGCGCGGGGTGCGCACGTCGTGCTCGCGGACATCGACGGAGCCGCGGCGGAGTCCGCCGCCGCCGAACTCACCACCGCGGGCGGCAGGGTGACGGGGGTGGCCTGTGACGTCGCCGACGAGACCGCGGTCGAGGCGGTCGTCGGCGAGGTCGCCGAACGGCACGGCGGCCTGGACATCCTGGTCAACAACGCGGGCCTGCACGCCGCTTACAACCGGCCGTTCACCGAACTCGGCCTCGCCAACGTGCGGCGCGTCCTCGACGTGAACGTGATGGGCGTCGTCATCTGCTCCCTCGCGGCACAGAAAGCCATGCAAGGCCGTGCCGGTGCCGCCATCGTCAACAT
Source organism: Streptomyces sp. P5F9 (assembly GCF_057961495.1). Classification (NCBI taxonomy): domain Bacteria; kingdom Bacillati; phylum Actinomycetota; class Actinomycetes; order Kitasatosporales; family Streptomycetaceae; genus Streptomyces; species Streptomyces sp. P5F9. The sequence continues at coordinate 39,108 of NZ_JBXVPZ010000013.1, forward strand.
CTCCTCGTCGGCGGCCTACGCGAACCGCAGCATCTACGGCGTCTCCAAACTCGCCGTACGCGGACTGACCGTGTCCTTCGCGCGCGAGTTCGCCGCCGACGGCATCCGCGTCAACGCGATCGCCCCCGGCCTGATCTTCACCGACACGGTCCGGGCCGAACTGTCCGAGGCCGAGGCGAAGCGGGTGCTGGGCGAGCAGATCCTCCAACGGGAGGGCGAGGAACGGGACATCGTCGAGGCGCTGCTGTATCTGGTCTCGTCGAAGGCCTCGTTCATCACGGGTGAGACGTTGCGGGTGACGGGCGGGTTCGCGCTCTCGGTCTAGCGCCTCAGGACGCGTTCGCGCCGACCGGCGTCAGCACCTCAAGTAGCCGGGAATCAGGCGGTGTTGCCGATGACGCCACGGGCCGCGACCCGGAAGGCCCTCACTTCCTGATAGAGGATGCGCTCCCGCTCGACGGCAAGCGCCATGTCCTCGGCTTTGCGGGTGACATCCCGGGCGCGAGCGTCGTCGGCCATCCGCCGCATGACCTCCGAGAGGCCACTGGAGGCGTCGGCGACCCGTTCGGTGACTTTCACGAGGGAGGCCGGCCCTTCGAGGATCACGACCTCGGCGGCGCGATGGACCTCGCGGGCAAGGGCGATGAAGCGACGTATCTTCTCATCGACATCGGGCAGTTCGGGTTCGTCCGAACGCAGTGCGTCGAGTACGGCGTCCATGGCGATGTCGCGGTCATGGAGCGCGCCGAGGTAACGGGCGTAGGCATCGCGACGATGCTGACGCCGCCACTGCTCATTCTGCGCCCGCGTCTGTGTCCGGCCGCTCACGATCGCGGCACCGAGAGTGGCGACAGAGCCGACGGCGGCCCCCAGCAGCGCGGCGAGTCCTGCGTCCATCCGCCCAGTCTGCCGTTGCCGGACACCGTCCGGAAACCTGTCACGGTTCGTCACGCAGCGTGCGGCCGGGCCTCCGTGTCTGACACAGTGTCCCTTCATCCACACATCAGGGGCGTACCGTGTCCAACTCCGTATTTACGCCACCAGGTCAGCCGTCATGGGCCGCCGGATCACGTCCGAAGAAGAAGCGCGACCGGAAGCTCGTCGGTGGAGTCACCGCAGGCATACTCGTCATCGGCGGTCTCGGCACCGCCTGCCACAACACCACGGGCGCAGGCGGCAGTTCAACCGCCACCGCCACGGGCAGCAACGCCAAGACCGGTGGCAAGACCAAGACCGTCCCCGACTTCATCGGCATGGGGCTTCAGTCCGCGCAGGACGCAGCCCAGAAGCAGGGCTTCTACAGCCTCAAGTCCCACGACTCGCTCGGCCGTGACCGTCATCAGATCCTCGACCGGGACTGGAAGGTCTGCTCCCAGAACGTGAAGGCCGGCACGAGCGCGTCCACGGACACCCGACTCGACTTCGGTGCGGTGAAGTCGGACGAGACCTGCCCGGCGAAGGACCAGTCCGCGCCCACTGCGGCCGGCGGAACGATGCCGGACTTCAAGGGGAAGTCGGTGAACACCGCCCGCGACACGCTCCGCTCCGGCACGTCGATCACGGTCAAGGACGCCTCCGGCAAAGGGCGTTACATCCTCCTGGAGTCGAACTGGCAGGTGTGCTCGGAGAAGCCGCCCGCCGGGACGAAGCTGAGTGGGCAGCCGGTGGAGTTCTCTGCGGTGAAGTTCGGGGAGTCCTGTCCATAAGCGGCCGGCAGTTACCGGAACGGGTCGCCGGCTTGCCGCAACTCCCCTGCTCACATGCCCGGTTCAGGAATCATCGCCGTAACTGGCAGGCCGTACACCGTAGTCGGCGAAGCCGTGCGCGAGCAGAGCGAAGCCCTCCGCTCCGCACGCACGGACGTCGGCGGCGAGTCGGTCGATCGCCTCGTCGGCCAGGACACGTCGCCGTACGAGGTCGATGAGAGCGCGATGGACACCCATCAGGGCGTTCGCGGCCACGTACGCGGTGAGGGCCCCTCGGGGACCCGTGCTCTCCTCGGCGGTGAGCCGTGCGGCCAGTGCGGCTGTCGCGTCGGCGATCGCCTGCTGTTCGCGGGCGCGGAGCGCGGGACTGTCCGCGACCATGCGATTGACCGTCCGCAGTCGCACGACGGCCTCGTCCTCCCCGGCCTCGACCTGGGCGAGGAGCCCGGCCGGTTCGGTGAGGAAGTTCCGTACGGCGTCCAGGACCGGCTCGCCCGGGAGTCGGGAGTCGACGGCCGCGACCAGGCGTTCCCCGAAGTCTTCGAGCCGGAAGTAGAGCAGGTCCTCCTTGCGCGGGAAGTAGTTGAAGACGGTGGCCTCGGAGACGCACGCCTCGTGGGCGATCTCGGCGACCCGCACGGCGTCGAACCCCCGGTCGGCGAACAGCCGCCAGGCGGTGTCCGCGATCAGTGTCCGCGTCTGCTCCTTCTTCGACTCGCGAAGCCCCATCGTCACCTCTGTCCGAACCTCCGTCTCGGGGAGACAAAGCGTCTAGGGTGACCCTATATTTAGGGTCACCCTAGAAATCGTATCAGCACGTTCCGTATCAGCACCTTCCCGAGGAGGTTCCATGACAACGTCGAGCGGTCCTTACCTCCGCCCGCCCTGGGGAGCACGGGTCATCGGCAACCGCATGGCCAAGCTCTTCGCGCGGTCGGTACTGAGCACGCTGAGCGTCCGCGGTCGTACCAGCGGGCGCTGGCGGAGTGTGCCGGTGGCCGTCCTCGATCACGACGGGGAGCGTTACCTCATCGCGCCCCGCGGCAACACCGAGTGGTCCCGCAACCTGCGCGCCGCGAAGAGCGGACGACTGCAACGCGGGGGCAGGGCCGAGGAGTTCGAGGCGGTCGAGGTGCCGGCCGACGAGCGTCCGCCGCTGATCGCCGTCTACCTCGAACGGTTCGGCCGCTTCCCCACGGTGGCCGAGACCTTCCGCCAACTCCCCGACCCCGCCGACCATCCCACGTTCCGCATCGTCGCCTCCCGCGGGCTCCACTGACGGCGGACCGCTAGGGCCTGTCCGGCGGATCATGCCGCAGACGCGGGGCCTGGCACGCCCATCTGCCGCGTTGTCGTCGGTTGCCAACGCTCCGCGTTGACGCCCTCCTCCGCCTTGCAGCTGCACGCACCACGCCCCGCTCACCGGCGCTGATCAGATACCGTTGATCTCCTGCGACCTGATCCGCCGGACAGGCCCTAGGTGCTCGCGAATTCGGAAGGTGCCGCTTTCTCCGCCGCCTCCTCCTCTTCGGATTTCACGGCGCGCAACAGCACGATCGGCGTGGCGATCTTCCAGATGAAGTACACCGCCGTGGGAAGCATGTTCGCGAGCAGTCCGTTCCAGGCGAACGGGCCGGTCTTCGTGAGGAAGACGAAGGCGCCCGGGATGAGCAGAACTCCGAGCACCAGATTGAGATAGCCGAACCAGCGGGGGAACACCGGTTTTGCACGGTTGTCGACGAGTGCCGCGTACCCGATCGACCAGACCTGGAGGACGAATATGCAGGCGTTGCCCACCAGCATCAGCCAGTAGATGTCCGACATCGCATAGAGCACGTCGGGCGAGTGGCTCTCCGGTCGATAGGCCGCTGCCGCGAGTATCGCGATGGGAAAGAAGAAGCCGATCGGTGCGACGACGCCGGTGAGGAGCTGGACCATGGACAGCAGACCCCACCCGCCCTCGATACGGCGCATCTGCATGCTGGTCACGACGACGAACGGGTACTCGAACGGGACCACGAGGACCATGATCGCGGCGCAGGCGAGGATCCCGGTCCGATGGTCGGTGAGGAATTCGACAACGCCTTGGGCATTCTCCGTCGGGTCCATCGGCGTGATGAGATGGCCGACGGAGAAAGCCACGGCGAACCCCAGCAACAGCACAAATCCGCACCACGCGGAGATGCGTTCCAATCTGAAGTGCAGGTCTTGTCGCATCAACGGATCTCCTTTGATCTCGCGATCGCGCGGCTCACTTGGTTCCCTGCTACCAGCCGACGAGCCTGTCCAGCAGCAGTGTCGCGCTCGACAGATAGTCGCCGTAACCACCGCGGAAGAAGAGCAGTGGGGTCTTCATCGACTCGACGCGGAGTGTGCGGACGCGGCCGACGACGAGTTGGTGGTCGCCGAGTTCGACGATTTTCTCGACCGTGCAGTCGACCCACGCGACAATTCCGTCCAGGACGGGATTGCCGAGCGGGGATTCCTGCCAGTCGGCGCCCTCGAAGCGATTCGGGCCGCCGGCCATCTGCCGGGAAAGGCGTTCCTGATTGCCCGCGAGCGCGTTGGCGCAGAATCGCCCGGCCGTCCGGATCGTCCGCAGGGTGTTGGAGGAACCGTCCACCAGGAAGGACACCAGCGGCGGTTCCAGGGAGACGGACATGAAGGTTCCGACGATCATCCCCCGGGGTCGCCGGTCGGCGTCCGTCGTGGTGATGGCGACCACGCTCGTGGGGAAGTGCCCCAGCACCTCGCGGAAAGCGCGTCCTTCGACCGCGTCCGTCACGGCCCCTCCTTGTTCTCCCACGTTCGTTCTTGACGAGCCGTCAGATCAGGACGCGCATCGCCTCGGGCAGCTCAAGTCCCATCTGGGCCAGCGCGTTGGCGTGGTACGCGGATCCGGGGACGTGGATCATGTGCTGGAGTCCCACGTGTGCGTCCCGCCAGAACCGCTGCATCGGGTTGTCGCGTCGGATCGCGTTGCCGCCGGACCGCGCGAAGATCTCGTCCAGGGCGCTGACGGCACGCCACGCGCAACGGACCTGGTTCCGGCGGACGTTCGACCGGTCCTCGATGGACACGGGCTTTCCGGCCTCGACCTGGTCGTACAACCGGCTGATGCCGTCGATCAGTTGGACCCGTGAGGCGGCGATCTCCGCGGCGGCCTCTCCGGCGGCGTACAGCACATAGGGGTCGTCGCGTACCTGGACCCCCGTCACAGCGACCCGATCGCGCTGCTGGGACAGATGGAGGGCCAGCGCGCCCTCGCAGATGCCGATGACCGCGGCGGTGATCCCGAGGGGGAACATGGAACTGAAGGGCAACTTGTAGAGGGTGTCGGTGAGTCCGACCGCCTCGGCGGCGCTGCCCTCCTGGACCGCCTCCTGCCTGATCGTGCGGTAGGCGGGGATGAACGCCTTGTCGACGACGACGTCCTTGCTGCCGGTGCCCGCCAGGCCGATCACGTCCCAGGTGCCGTCGATGATCTCGTAGTCCGAGCGCGGCAGTACGACATGGAGCACGGAGATCGGGCCGGCCGGCCTGCCCTTGCCGTCGCCGACGAGCGCGCCGAGGAAGTCCCAGTCGCAGTGGTCGCTTCCGGAGGAGAAGGGCCAGCGTCCGCTGAGGACGTATCCGCCGTCCACGGGGTCGGCGATGCCGTTCGGCATGTACGGCGAGGCGATCCAGGTGTCCGGGTTCTCGTCCCACACCTCGTGCGCGAGCCGGGGGTCCAACTGGGCCAGTTCCCAAGGGTGTACGCCGACGACACCGCACACCCAGCCGGCGGCCCCGTCGTGCCGTGCGACGGCCATCACCGCTTCCGCGAAGTCCCGGGGGTGGGCGCTGTGGCCGCCGAACTCCTTGGGCTGCAGGAGTCGGATCACGCCTGCCGCGCGGAGCAGTTCGACGGTCCGGTCGCTCAACTTGCCCAGTTTCTCGTTCTCTTCGGCGAGTGCGGCCAGTTCGGACCCGAGATCCTCGACACGGTTGACCACTTCATGCGTCACGCCGGACACCTCCTGCTGAGTGCTACCGAGCAAGTGCCGCACACGCGCGGCGGAATGATCCCAGTGTCATTTCCGGGCCGACCACCCGCTGGGCGCTTTCCGCTGACCGGGACCCGGGAATCAGCGGGTGATACGAGGCAGCAGGGCCGCGATGGAACGGCCCTTGAGGGCGGACAGCCATACGCCGGCCCCGTAGGCGAGGTCGTCGAGGCGGCGCGCGACGCCGTAGCGGACCGGGTCGAGAGGGACCCGGTCGCGCCGGTACTCAAGGGCGATGTCGGCCAGCGCGGCCACCGTCGCCGCCCTGCGCACGCGGCGGGACGCCACGCAGCCCAGGACTGTGAGCGGCCACCAGTGCCGGTTGAACAGGGCCGAGGCCTGGGCCAGAGTGGACAGCGCCCCATGGGCCGTGAGCCGCACGGCCAGCCGGTGCGGGTGCTGGATGCCGTCCATTTTCCGGCCGATCCTCAGGGTGACGCCCACGAGGACAGCCCCCGCGACGGGCACCGACCACCTGCGCTGCGCGAGCAGCGCGGTGAGGAGTGCCACGCTCCAGGGGGCGAACACGACCGGGGCGATGAACCGCGGGTGGCGTTCGGCGAGGGGCTGCGCGCCGGTGCCGTAGACGGCCTTGCGCAGCAGCCAGTCGCCGAGCCGCGCGCGGTGTTCGTGTGCCGCCTCGGCGGTCGGCTCGTAGCGCAGCCGCCGGCCCTGTCCGATCAGCCGCCAGCACAGGTCGACGTCCTCGCCGACCCGCATCCGCTCGTCGAAGCCCTCCTTCAGGGCGTCCACCCGTGCGACGACGCAGGCCGAGGACGCCCACGAGACGGGGCTGCCGGGTCGCACTCCGGCCGGATGCGTACCCAGGTCGAGGGAGGAGCGGGCGTTCTCGTACCGTTCGACCCAGGTCGGAGCGGGTGAGGGCAGTCCGGTGATGCGGGGTACGGCCATGGCGACGGCCGGGTCGGCGAAGTGCCGGAGGAGGGTGGGCACGGTGTCGGGGGAGAGCACGATGTCGGAGTCGGCGAACACCACGAAGGGGGTCGTGACGAGCCGGAGTCCGGCGTTGCGGGCGCCGGCCGGTCCGATGTTCGTGGTCAGGGCGACCAGCGTGGCTCCGTGTTCCGCCGCGACGGCGGCGACTGCCTTCGGGCGCCGTGACGCGTCGTCGACCACGATCACGGGGTGGCTGCCGCCAACGCTGTCGAGCAGGCGGGCGAGTTGGCGTGGCCGGTCACGGACCGGCACGACGACCGTGCAGCGGGGGTCGGTGGGCGGGGGCAGCGCGGCGACGACCGGATTGGCGATGCCGAGGTCCAGCAGCCGGTCCGCGAGAAGCGAGCTCGCCGCGTCCCGCACCCGCAACGTCCGCCCGGTGAGGAGCCGTTGGGCCCGCGGGGTCAGCCGGATCAGTCGGGTCGGGAAGCCGCCGACGAGGGCCCGGCCGCTGTCGACGATCCGGGTGTGCCGGTCGAGTTCGACCAGGAAGCCGGCGGGCAGCGTCATCGCCGTATCACCTGCTGATCCAACTGCCGTGACGTGAGCGGGTGTTCGGGCTCGGCGAGCCGGCCCCGGCCGTCCACGGTCCAGGCGGTGATCCGGCGGACCGCGGCCGACACCATCGCGTCCGTCGCCCTGCGTCCCTCCGCCGTCGAGGCGCCGGTCGGGTCGCCGAGGACGCCGGAGGAGGAGACGGCGCGGACCCCGTGGGCCATCAGTTCCTGGAGGAGGGCTGCCAGCGGCCGGGTGTCACCGGCGACCGCCGCGTCCAACCGCACCTGGTCCGGGGCGAGATGGAGCATCACCGAGGTCTCGGTACGCCCGGCGTGCGCGTCACCTCCGGGGACGGCGCAGCCGGTCCAGGCCACGTCGTGGCCTTCGGTGCGCAGCAGGCGTACGGCGGTGTCGAGGGTGGCGGTGTTGCCGCCGTGGCCGTTGACCAGGACGATCCGTCCGGCCCACAGCGACAGCGAGCGCACGGCCTCCACCAGCACGGCGCACAGCGCTTCGTGGCCGATCGAGACGGTGCCGGGGAAACCCGCGTGCTCGCCGCTGGCGCCGTAGGGAAGGGTCGGTGCGACGAGCGTCCCGGGGAGGGCGGTTGCCGCTCGCCGCGCGACGGCGCCGGCGATGACGCTGTCCGTGTCGAGCGGCAGGTGCGGGCCGTGCTGTTCGGTGGACCCGATGGGCAGCAGGACCAGCGCGTCGGACGGAACGTCCGGCCAGGCGGTGTGGGCGAGTTCGGTCGCCGGGTCGTTTCGCACCGTACTCAGGCAGCCGGGGCGTCGCGGCCCAGGACGAGGGGGAAGCCCGGGGGGATGACCAGGTCGTCGGGCGTCAACTCGTGGACGGAGGAGTGCCCGAGGCCCAGCACCGCCGAGTCGAGACCGCCGCGGAGGATGTCCAGGACGTTCTCGACGCCGGCCTGCCCGTTCGCCGCCAGGCCCCAGAGGTAGGCGCGCCCGATCAGGACGGCGCGGGCGCCCAGCGCGAGGGCCTTGGCCACGTCTCCGCCCCGCCGCACACCGCCGTCGAGGAGCACTTCGATCTGGGCGCCGACCGCGTCCGCTATCGCCGGGAGTACCCGGATGGTGGCGGGGGTGGTGTCGAGGTTGTTGCCGCCGTGGTTGGAGACGGACAGGGCGGACACTCCGGCGTCGACGGCCCGCTTGGCGTCGTCGACACGGGTGACTCCCTTGAGCAGGAAGGGCCCTCCCCACTCCTTGCGCAGCCACGCCACGTCCTCCCAGGTCGGGGGTGTGGTCTGCATCCACTCGCCGTACGCGCCGAAGAAGGTGGGTGCCTCGCCGCCCGGGGGCCGCAGGTTGGGGACCGAAAGGTCGGGCATGCGGCGGGACTTGGCGAACCGGAGCAGCCAGCCGGGGTGGGGCAGCACGTCGGGCGCGAATCTCAGCATGGTCCTCAGGTCGAGCTTGTCCGGGATGGCCGGGCTCCCCCAGTCCCGGCCGTGGGAGAAGGACCAGTCGAGGGTGACGATGAGCGCCTTGGCACCGGCCTCTCTGGCCCGGTCCATGCGCTGCGTCATCGTCGCCCGCGTGCCGCTCCAGTACAGCTGGTAGAAGAAGTCCGGCTGAGCGGCGGCGACTTCCTCAACCGGCTTGCTCGCAAAGGAACTCAGGCCCATGACGACACCCCTGCTCGCCGCCGCCCGGGCGACGGCGACCTCGCCCTCGGGGTCCACGGCCTGCACACCGGTCGGCGAGATGAGCACGGGGAGGGATGTGGGTACTCCGAGCACGGTCGTGGACAGATCGCGTTCCGCGTGATGGCCGACGACCCTGGGCGCGAAGCCCAGTTGGGCGAACGCCGCCGTGTTGTCGTCGATCGTACGGCCGCGCTCCGAGCCCGCGACGAGCGCTCCGTACACCGTGCTCGGCAGGCGTTTCCTCGCCCGGCGCTGTGCTTCGGCGACCGTCTCGAACCAGGGGTTCCTGCCCATGTGCCGCGTCCCTTCGTCTGAACTCTTCCGCTACGGCCGGCCGAGGCGCAGTCCGGCCAAAGGGTCCTCGGCGCAGTCGCCGACCGGGGGCCGTTCCAGGTCCCGGCGCCGGGTGAGGACGAGGTCCACCGGGCGTCGCCGGGAGTGGTCGGCGGACGGTTTGGGAAGGTCCGCACCGTCCTTGGCGCGCCGGGCGAGTTGCTGTTCGCCGTACCCCCGCACGCACTCGGGGTCGGGGCCGTCCAGGGGCAGTCCGGTGAAGAACTTGGCGGCCATGCAGCCGCCCTTGCAGGTGTCGTAGAACGCGCAGGACGCGCAGGCTCCGCCGTGCTGCGGGGTGCGCAGTCGAGCGAACAGCTCCGAGCCGCGCCACACCTCGGTGAAGCCGCCGGGTGCGCGGACGGTGCCGGCGAGGAACTCGTCGTGGATGGCGAAGGGGCAGGCGTAGACGTCGCCGACCGGGTCGATCAGGCAGACGACACGTCCGGCACCGCACAGGTTGAGGCCGGGGAGCGGTTCGCCGTAGGCGGAGAGGTGGAAGAAGGAGTCTCCGGTCAGGACGTTGTCGCCGTGGGCCAACAGCCAGTCGTACAGCTCGCGTTGCTGTGCCGCGGTCGGGTGGAGGTCGTCCCAGACGTCGGCTCCGCGGCCCGACGGGCGCAGCCGGGTCAGACGGAGTTGAGCGCCGTAGCGGTCGGCGAGGTCCTTGAACTCGTCCAGTTGGGGGATGTTGTGGCGGGTGCAGACCACGGAGAGCTTGAAGGTGCGCATGCCGGCGGCGGCGAGGTTCTCCATCGCCCTCAGCGCCGTCGCGTACGAACCGGCGCCGCGTACCGCGTCGTTGACGTCGGCGGTCGCGCCGTCGAGGGAGATCTGGACGTCCACGTAGTCGTTGGCCGCGAGCCGGCGAGCCGCCTCGGGCGTGATGCGGACCCCGTTGGTGGAGAACTTCACGCCGACGTGGTGGGCGGTGGCGTAGTCGAGGAGTTCCCAGAAGTCGGCGCGGACAGTGGGCTCTCCGCCGCCGATGTTGACGTAGAAGACCTGCATGGCCTCCAACTCGTCGATGACCGCCTTGGCTTCGGCGGTGGTCAGCTCGCGCGGGTCGCGGCGGCCGGAGCTGGAGAGGCAGTGGGTGCAGGCCAGGTTGCAGGCGTAGGTCAGTTCCCAGGTGAGGCAGATCGGCGCGTCGAGTCCGGACTCGAAGAGGTCGACCAGCCGTGTGGTGCCGGCTGTGGCGGTCATGAGGTCCTTCCGACGAGCATCGACGACTCGGCGAGTGCGGCCAACGCCTTGCCGTAGCGCGGCAGTTCGGCCTCCTCGACGCCGGCCGCCAGGCAGGCGTCCCGGGCCGTGGGAGCGTCCGCGAGGGACTCGACGACGGCCAGCAGCCTGCGGTCCTTGAGGAACGTCAGTCTGCGGGTCCCGAAGTGGTAGAGGAGCGCACCGAACGGTTCCGGCCGCACCGAGACCTGGGGGTGCAGACCGAGGGCGCGGTCGAGGGCCGGCGCGGTCACGCGGGCGGCCTAGTAGACACCGCACATACCGTCGATGGAGATCTCCTCGATGAGGTCGTCGGCCTCGATCAACTGCTGTTCCGTGACGGGTTCTTCGGCCTGGTTCTCGTTGGCCGGGACGGTCGGTGGGGACTGGAGCTCGTTCATGCGACTCTCCCTGGGCATCCGGCTGGGCATCCGGGCGACTGCGCGGTCGACAGTAATGGCACTCGGTGCCGAAAGTGAAGAGGGGGAAACCATGATTCTTTCGACCGATCGGTCCACGCCGGTTCCGGGCTCCGGTTGAGCCGCCCGGATGTCGTCGTCGTGGGGGCGGGAGGCAGTGGCGCGCCGCTTGCCGCACGGCTCAGCGAGGACTCCGACCGCACCGTACTGGTACTGGAGGCAGGTCCCGCGCCGCGTCAACAGGAGGATTTCACAAGGGAGTTGCTGGACGCGCGGATGGTCCCGGGCGCGCGTCCCGGGCATCCCGCCGTCCAGCCGTACGCGGTCCGCCTCACGCCGCGTCGGCCGTACACGGTCGTGCGGGGGCGCTTTCTCGGTGGGTCGACCACCGTCAACGGTGGCTACTTCGTGCGCGCCCGGCGCGAGGACTTCGAGCGCTGGTCGGCCGTAGGGGGCGCCGCCTGGTCGTACGACCGGGTGCTTCCTCTGCTGCGCTCGCTGGAGTCCGATCTCGACCACGGCGCCGACGAGGTGCACGGGGACGAGGGCCCGGTGCGGATCCGTCGGACGGGTCTACGGCACCCTGTCGCCGTGGCATTCCGTTCGGCCGCAAGGGAGTTGGGATATCCCGAGGAGCCCGACAAGAACGCCCAGGGCGCCCCCGGGTTCGGGCCCGTGCCGTCCAACTCCGTGGACGGGATACGCGTCAACACCGGCGTCAGCTATCTGCTGGACGCACTCGATCGCCCCAACCTCATTGTGGAGGGCGGCAGTTCGGTGATCGGAGTCGTCATCGAGCGAGGCCGGGCGACCGGCGTGGTCGTCGAGCGTGACGGGTGTCGTACGACTCTGGAGTGCGGTGAAGTCGTGCTGTGCGCCGGGGCGTTCCGCTCCCCCCAGCTGCTGCATCTGTCGGGCATCGGACCGGGCGACGAGTTGAGGCGCCTGGGCATTCCGGTGGCCGCCAATTCCCCCGCCGTCGGAGCCCGGTTCGGCGACCATCCGCAGCTGGTGCTGGAGTGGCGGCCCCGGCGGCCGATGCCCGAGCCCGCGGACTCCTGGCTGGGCGGCTGCCTCCACCTGTCCTCGTCGGACGGCGACCACCCCGGCGATCTGGAGATCCTCCAGTCGCTCGTCCCCATGGCGGGCCTGATCGGCGGAACGGTGACCGTGCCCGACGCACCGCTCGCGTTTCTGGCGTCCGTCCAGTCGCCCCGGCTCAGCGGCCGGCTGCGCACGTGTTCCGTGGACCCGGCCACTCCCCCGAGGATCGACTACGGCTATCTGGAGACCGCCGAGGACCGGCGACGCCTGCGCGAAGTCGCCCGCGCCACGGCCGCGTTGACCGCCACCGACCCGTTCGAGGAGGTGTCCCGCGGGCTCGTTGAGCCGGGACCGGAGGTGCTGGCGGACGACCGGTTGCTCGACCGGTGGGTCGAGGCGCACCTCGGCACCTCGCACCACACCTGCGGCACGGCACCTATGGGCCCCGCCGGCGATCCGGGGGCGGCCGTCGACCACTACGGGCGCGTGCACGGCGTCGTCGGGCTGCGCGTCGCGGACACGTCGATCCTGCCGACTCCGCCGTTGCGCGGCCCGGCGGCCACCGCCGTCCTCGTCGGCGAGCTCGTCGCCGACGCCATGCGACGTGACCTGCCGTGACCCTGTTCAGGGAAGGGCCGGGGCCGGCCCGTCGAAGCCGGCCGCGAGCCGGCGCAAGCTCTGGTCCAACAGGTCGCCCAGGACCGCCTGTTCGTCCGCCAGCCAGTGTTCGTACGCGGCGATGCACGCGGCGAGGACGGTGTGGCCGATCAACCGGGGCAGCAGGTCCGAGGACACCCTGCCCGTGCGCCGTGCGGCGAACTCGGTGACCAGTGTCCGCCACGAGGCGTAGCGCACGGTCGAGTCGGCCTGGAGCGTCGGGACCCGCAGGATGAGCGCCATGCGCTGCCGGTGCCAGGGCACCGCCGCCGGGTCGAAGCGATTGAACTCGACGACCGCGCCACGCAGCGCGTCCATCATCGGGACGGCCGCGTCGGTCGCCGCCAACAGGCCGTCGAGCTTGACCAGTTCGGCCTCGAAGTCGCCCCACACCAGGTCGTTCTTGGAGGCGAAGTAGCGGAAGAAGGTACGGCGGCCGATGCCTGCCGCGGCGGCGATGTCATCGACGGTCGTCCGGTCGAACCCCTGCCGTGCGAACAGCTCGAAGCCCACCTGCTCCAGGGCGGCCCGCGAGGTCGCGGGCGGTCGGCCCGTTCTGGTCTGTCGCTGTCCGTTCTCACCGTCCACAGCGCACATCATGCACAAGCGTCCATCAGGATGCCCGCCGCCGCTCTCATCCGGGGCTTGCGCAGATCGAGGACGGGGCTCGGGTTCGAGAGGCCGTGGGAGGCCAGCAGGTTCATCAGGGCCCAGACCGTGTCGGGGCGTCCCGTCAGCGGGAGTTCCTGGCCGTCGGGGGCGATGACCGTGGCCGGGGTGATACCCGCGAGGAGGCTGCTTCGGGCCCAGTCGACGTCGTAGGAGACGCCGTTGGGGCCGGCGATGAGGACGACCTCCTTGGTGCGGTGGAGGACCGTGAGGTAGTCCATCGGTACCGTCAGTCGCCGGGCGGCGTCGAACGGGGGTGTGCCGTCGGCCGGTTGGATGCGCAGGACCGTGTCGAGGACGGGGCCGTGGTCCTGGAAGGTGGTCCGCGCGCGCATCTCCAGGAAGCGGCCGCGCACCAGCACACCGCCCCGGCGCGACCAGCGTCGGCCGACCGAGCCGAACGCGGCCTTCTCGCCGGGGAGTTGGTCGGCGAGCCGGCGCGCTTCCTCGCCCGGTTCGCTCACCGGGGCCTGTTCCTCGGGGACGGCGCGGTCCCGGTCGGCCAGGGCGGCGTAGCGTGCGGCCGTGTGCGGGTCCAGGCGCCGGAGGTCGACCGTGTCGCCGGTCATGACGACGCCTCCCGCCTCCCGCGAGATCCGCATCTGCTGGAGCTGGCGGCCGACTCGCCGTGTCACCTCGGACGTTCGGCCTTCGAGGTCGATCACCCGGTAGGTCCTCGTGCCCGAGAGCAGGTTGCTGCGCGGCCAGTGGGGCGTGACCGTCCGCCGCGCCCCCGGAGCGGCCGGGGCGTCGACGAGGACTACCAGGCGTCCCGCTGTGATCGCCGAGAGGCACAGGGACGGCACTCGCCACTCCCCCGTCACTTCGAACCCGCCGGTCCCGTCGGTCTCCTCGGCGTCGTGCACCCTCAGCCTGAGCCTGATCAGCGGCGTGAACTCGTCGGGCGTGTAGTTGCCGTAGTGGGTCGTGAAGGTCGACTCGCCGTCGGGGTGGTACCGGGCCAGTGACGCCTCCAGTACGTCCGCCTGCACCAACTGCGCCTGCGCCGAGCCCTGTTCGGCTCGGGGCGCCCACATCACGAAGGTGTCGTCAGGACACCGGAGGTTCCCGCCCCGCACGCGATGCCTGCGCGTGATCCGGGGATATTCCTGGCGCGTTACGGTGATCGCCAGGACGGGGATCATGACCGTGCCGGCCAGCCCGAGCGCGAACATGAACGCCGGCCAGTCCCAGCCGGGATGGTCGCTCCAGGCGGAGCACCCGACGAGGAGGAAGAACGGCGCCGCGGAAAGGCAGACCGCGATGAACACCAGATTGCCCACGAACACACTCGTATGACTGCGCAATTCCCCTTACCTCCTCCAGGCACGGTGTCCCTGCTCACGGTGCCCCTGCTCACGGGGTCACGCCGTCGCCCGCGTAGAGGTAGCCGCCGGGGTTGGCCGGGTCGGCCACCAGCAGCACCTGATCGTCGGCGCGGGGTATCCGCAGCTTGGAGACGATGGTCCGCAGGGTGATCCGGCCGGTGCTCCCGGTCGGCTGGACGACCAGGTCGACCACCGGGTCGTGGTTGACGAGTTGGCCGGTGTCGGCGATCGACACGACGACTGCGGTCGTGGTCGGCGCTCCCGCTGCGAGCAACTGCTGTACTCCGAGGCCCGAGTTGTACGCGCCGATCGACTGCTGGACCCTGGCGTAGTCCTCGTTACCGAGGAACGCGCGAGTCGTACGTCCGTAGAAGCCCTTGCCGCTGGCCACCTGGCCCGCGATCTCGGCGGCCCGTTCCTCGCGGCTCTTGCGGCGCCCGAAGATTCCCATGACGGCTGCTCCTTCTGGTCGGGGTGGATTCCCGTGGTTCCCGCTGTCCCTGTGGACGCTAGGCGGCCCCGGTCGCCTACCGATCCCAGGTTCGCCCGCCCGATCTCGGACGACGTACCCTCCTGACATGCCGCTTCCCAGCCAGCCGACCGGCGCGCGCCGACCGCGCGCCATGGTCATCGACGGCGCGTGGCGCGCCCTCGGGCCGGGGCTGGAATCGCTGAGCGGCCCCGGTGGCGCCCCGCTGACCCGCACGGTCAAGCTGATCGTCCTGCCGTTGATCGTCAGGCCGGCCCTGCACCCCGAACTCGCGGCGGACTTCCTCGCACCGGAGCCGGCCGCGCGCCTCGACGCGCTGATACGGGAGTCCGGTAGCCGCCTCGTCGCTACCGCACAGTGGTTCACCCTGCTCAAACGGACCCGCCGGACGCTGGGCGTCGTGGCGGGCAATCCCCAGGATCTGTACTTCCAGCGCTGCTTCGAACTGGCCGCCGAACATGGCGAACCCGGCGCCGACGCGGGCGCGGTGGCCAGGTCCGTCGTCGAGGACGTCGCGGCTGCGGACGGCGGCCGTACGGTCGACGCGTTGAAGCGATATCTGGCGGATGCCGCTCAACACGCCCGGCTGGACGTGGAGTTGGGCGTCGCATGGGAGGGTCGCCAGCCGGCCCCGGCCGCCGACACGGCCACTGCGGTCGCGCTGGCGGGTGAGGTTCTGGAGGCCTGCGGTGGGGTGGAGGGGCCGAGGAACTCACCGGCGTACATGTCCATGGTCGAGGCGGGACTCGGTGAGCTGCTCGGCCGGGCACTGTGGGCGCACGCGAGCGGGGTCTGGGGGCGGGACGACCTTCCGGCCCATCTCGGCCTGACGGAACGGGAGTTGCCGCCGCGGCCGCGGGTCGGCCGGGGTGCCTCGACGGCCACGTTGCCCGCCCCGCTGGACCGCACGCTCTTCGAGCGGCTCTTCGTCGTGCTCCAGTCGTCGGCTCGGCGCGAGGAGTTGCTCACGGTGCCGGAACTCGTCGGGCAGGAGGTCGGCCGCAGTTGCGCTCCCCTCGGCCTGTACGACGAGACCCTGCGCGTCGCTGTCCTCCTCGGCGGTCACCTCGCGGTCGGACTCGACCCGTTGGGCATCAGGGAGCCCGCGCCGGGCCGAACAGCCGCGCACCGAGCCGTCAACAGCCGTTGGCGCAGGGAGGCTTCGGTCCTACGCGCCCGTCGGATGACCGTCTCGCCCCGCCCTGATCCGGACGGCGGGGTACTGGACGCCCTCGCCCAGGATCTCCGTACGCCCTGGACCGCCTACATGCGGCGGCTCTGGGTGCGGCTGCACGGGCGGGACGTCCGCGAAGCGCCGCTCGCGGATGCCGCGTCGGCCTGGGCGGTCCTCGACGGGGTCGCCCGCTCGGTGATGATGGACCACCGCGCCCGAGTCCGGTCCGCGCTACGGACGTTGACGGTATCGACGGCACCATCTGCTGCCGTGGCCGAGGCGGCCGAGTCGAGGAGTGCGTGATGGCGCGGGGCTCTGTCGACGTCCACGTCGTGCGCGGCGATGACGACACGATCCGAATAGGCACCGTCAGTCCTGTTCATGCTCCCGACTTCACCCGTGCGGTTCTCGACGTCGCCGGAGCGGTACTGACCTCGTCTGTCCTCGGGAGCCCGGGTCTGCCCCTAGCGGAGATACATGACACGGCGCGTGCCCAGCAATGGCTGTGGGCGGTCTACGGCGAGCACGTCGCCGGTGCCGTACACGCCTGTGCGGCAGGCGAGTTGGCCGACGTGCGGGTACCCGCGGACGTGACTCCGCTCGCGGGCCGCGCCGCCCGGCTCGGCTTCGGGCACTGGGCGGCGCGGTGGTGGCCGGCGTCGTACCTGGACGGGATTCCCTCACTCCAACCGGACGTGCTCGGGCTGGAGTTGGCCGCGCTCACACACGACTGCCAGCAGTTGTTCGACGATGGCGGCGATCAACCCGACGACTGCGTGGCCGAGTTGATCGGCGATCACCAGATCGCCCTCGCCCCGTTGATCCAGTGGTGGCGCGCCACACCGCCGTCGACGGACTCGGCACGTCAACTGGAGCGCGTTCTGCGGTCGGTCGACGACGCGGCGGACAACGCAGGGTTGGACGGGTCGGCGCTGCGCCGCCTTCGGCCGTCCCTGGATCGGCCCCGTCGTCCGGACGGCACCCTGGTCGATCCCGTCACGCTGTTCGTGCGACACGACGGCTACGCCCTTGCCGCGGGCGAACCGCTCGTCGCGGGCGGCCGGTTGATCGCGCGGGGCTCGGGGACCAACGACTGGCGCCGCTACCCGCCCGGCTTCGTCGACGCCTCCGAGACCGCGGTGTCCTGGACCGCCCGCGCACTCGGCGCCCGACGACAGATCGAGGTCGAGGTCGTCGCGCACATCGCGGCGCCCGTCACCGCCGTACCCCTCGCGGCGGAAGTCCGTGTGAACGACGGTCCCCGGAATCGGGTGTCCCTCTCCAGGCGGGCCGACATGTGGACCGGCCGGGCGGACCTGGACCTCCCCGCCGGAGAGACGGAGCCGCGCATCCAACTCGGTGTCCTGCTACCCGGGTTCGACCCTGGGCCGGGCCCCGAAAGCGGCGCCGACCGCGACTCGATCCGCGCGTTGGTCCGGCGGCGCCTCGCGGCAGCGGCACAGCCCGACGCACGCAACTCGCCGCCGCGCGACGGTGCTTACGGGCCGTTCCTCGCCGAGATCGCCGCCGCAGCCACCGATGAGGACTACTGACGGATGCCGGACCAGGAAGACAGCACGGTGGGCGACGGAGTGGACCCCACAACGGACGACGAGGTGGGCCCCATCACCGACCACGGGGTGACTCGACTCTACGGAGAGCCGTTCGACAGCGGCTTCGCCCAGGCCGAACGCCTTCACCTGGCCGCCGATCTCGCCGCCGCGATCGCCGTCTACGAGGAGTTGCTCACCCTGGCCGAGTCCATCGAGGACTCCCCCGACGTGCGGTTCCTGCGGGCGCATCTGCTGGCGGACATGACGAGTGTCCACCTCGCCGCGACGGACCTGGCCGGGGCGGAGGACACCAACCAGCGGTCCCGTGCCCTGCTCGACGACATCGCCTCGGCACCGATGGGACCGCGCGGCCGTCAACTGTGGCTGGAGATGCTGCTGCGGACGCTGATCGCCGGAGCCGACCTCCTGCGCAGGACCGGGCGCCTGGACGAGGCGCTGGCCTGCCTCGACGAAGCGGCGGTCAGACTGCCCGGGTTCGACGACCCCGACGGACTGCGGACCTCCGAACTCGGCCTGAACCGCGTGCACTTGCTGATGGACAGGGGCGAGTGGGGAGCGGCCGAGGACCAGGCGTCGGCACTGCTGTCGACCACGCCGACAACGGCGGTGGAGACCGTCCCGCGGCTCCTGGTCGCCCTCGGGCTGATCTGCTCCTCGACCGGGCGGTTCGACCCGGCCGAGGACTACTTCGCCCGCGCCGAGGACCACTTCCGGGCGATCGGCGACACCGGTGGGCAGCGGACACTGCTCGCGCACCGGGCGTACGCGGCGATGCACCAGGGTGAACTCGACCTCGCGGAACGGCTGTTCACGGAGGCGTCCGCGTTCTTCGAGCAGCAGCGGTGGTTCGGCGACCTCGCGGTCTGCGAACAGGCCCGCGCCTTTCTCGCCGGTCGGCGCGGCGACGCCCTCGGCGCGGAGGATCTGCTGACGGCGAGCCTGTCCCGGTTCGAGCGGCTCGGCGCCTCGATCGCCGCCGCCGACACCATGCTGCTGGGTGCCCAACACGCTTACGACCGGGGCGACATCGACGAGATGAAACGGCTGGCCCAGGAAGCCCGGGACGTGTACCAGGAGCGGGAGATCTACGAGCGGTGCGCGCAGGTCGACCTCATGCTCGCGCGCACTCTTGAGGACAACCTCAACCGGACCGATCACGGCGATCACGAGCGGGAGTCCATCGACACCGCGCTCTCCTTCGCCCTGCCCGCCGCGCTGGCCCTGGAGGCGGCGCGCTACGACTTCGCGACCGCCCACGCCCGCAGCCAGTGGCTCGAACTCGCTGACGAGGCAATGCAGTTGGTGTTCCGCCTCGTGACGCGCCGACAGGACCAGGGCCTGCTCTTCGAACTGGCGGAACACCGTTGCGCGGGCGCCTCGTTGGCCCTGGACCGCACACCGCCCGCCGTCGAGCCGGTCGAAGACCCCGCGTCGGTCTTCCCGAGCACGGCCATGAAGTCGTACGCGCACCACGAGCACGCCGAGGGCGCGATGACGCTCGGCGGTGTCGCGGCGGAGGCCGCCGCCTCGGTCGGCCTGCGGGTCGCGCCGCCGCCGAAGGTGCGGATGTCGGCGCAGTCGGGCCCGGGCCGTGTCGCACTCCAGGAGTACATCGCGGCGGCCGAGTTCCGTTATCACCGGCGGATCGCGCACGAGGACGCGGTGCCGTTCTGGATCACCGACGAGCTGACGAGCCGCCCGGTCGTCCAGGTCCGACTGGCCGACGCCGGCGACCTGTTCATGACCTGGACGTGGGCGGGCGGGGCC
>NZ_JBXVPZ010000014.1:0-57350 GCF_057961495.1 Streptomyces sp. P5F9
CACCCGCACTCCCCGGAACGTCGAATATCCGAACCCTCATCCAGCTCGGAGGCACCGTCCATGAACGCCGCAAGCAGTAGGTTCCGCCGCACGGCCTGTTCCAGCCTGGCCCTCGCCCTGCCCCTGGTCGCGCTGGCCGCCTGCAGCTCGGGCGGTGGCAGCGACTCCTCCGCCGAGGAGGGCAGTGGCAGGGGCACTATCAGCGTCTGGGCCCACCAGGGCCAGGCCGCCGAGACCGCCGCACTGCAGAGCACGGTGAAGTCCTTCAACTCCTCGCAGAGCGACATCAAGGTCGAGCTGAAGCTGATCCCCGAGAACGACTACACCAAGACGATCACCGCCACGGGCGCCTCCGAGCTGCCGGACGTGATGGAGTTCGACGGCCCGACGATGGCGAACTTCGTCTACAACAAGAAGCTCGCGCCGATCGACTCGTATGTGTCCGCGAAGACGATGTCCAACGCCACCGACGCCATCAAGGCGCAGGGCGAGATCGACGGCAAGCACTACGGACTGGGCCAGTTCGACTCCGGCCTCGGCGTATGGGGCAACAAGAAACTGCTGGACGCGGCCGGCGTGAAGTATCCGACGAGCGTGGACGACGCCTGGACGGCCGCGGAGTTCGACGCGGCGCTGAAGGCGCTGAAGGCCAAGGACGCCGACGGCAAGGTCCTCGATCTCTCCGAGCAGTACGGTCTGGCCACCGAGTGGGGCACCTACGGCTACTCTCCGATCGTCTGGTCGGCCGGCGGTGGCCTGCTGAAGGACGGCAAGGCCGAGGGCGCCCTCGACAGCCCGGACGTGGTCGCGGCGATGAAGACATTCCAGTCCTGGAAGCCGTACGTCGACCCCAACACCGACGGGAACGCCTTCGCCCAGGGCAAGGTGGCGCTGAGCTGGGTCGGCAACTGGACGTACCCCGCCTACAGCAAGGCACTCGGCGAGGACCTGGTCGTCCTGCCGCTGCCTGACTTCGGCAACGGCCCCAAGACCGGCCAGGGATCGTGGGCCTGGGGCATCGGCGCGAACACCAAGAACGCCAAGGGCGCGGGCGCTTTCCTGGACTACCTCCTGAACGACACCAGCGTCGGCGCGATAACGAAGGCCAACGGCGCGGTCCCCGGCACCGAATCCGCGCTCGCCAAGAGCGAGCTGTACCAGCAGGGCGGTCCGCTCCAGCTCTTCGCCGACCAGCTCGCCAAGCCGTGCGGTGACAGCGACATCGACAAGTCCTGCGTCGCCGTCACCCGCCCGGTGACCGCCGGATACCCCACGGTCACCGCCAAGTTCTACCAGGCCCTGAACTCGATCTACGGGGGTGCGGACCCGAAGGAGGCACTGGAGAAGGCGGCCCGCGCCATCGACCAGGACTTCTCCGACAACGCCGGCTACGAGATCCCCTAGGACCCCCGACGGCGGGGCGGGCACGCCGTACGGCGTGCCCGCCCCGCCGGGAAAAGGACCACATCCGTGAAAACCGTGGAACCCGCGCACTCCGCGGCACCGGGACGCCGGAAGCAGGCCTCCTCCGCACCGTCCGTGAAACCCCCGCGAGCGGGGCGCAGGAACCAGGACCGGCTGCACGGACTGCTCATGGCCGCGCCGGCCGTCGGCGGGCTGATCGCCTTCGTCGGCATCCCCTTCGGCTACGCCGTCGTGCTCTCCTTCTACAACGTGCGGCTCGGCTCCCCGCTGGAGCCGTCGTTCTTCGGCCTGGAGCACTACCGGCGCCTGTTCACCGACCCCGACCAGTCCGGCCCGTTCCTGCGGGCGCTGCTGAACAACCTGACCTTCGCCGCGGTCGTCGTACCGCTGCAGACAGGTATCGCCCTCGGCCTGGCGATCCTCCTCAACCGCAAGCTCAAGGCCATCGGCCTGTTCCGGTCCCTGTTCTTCATGCCGGTGGTCTTCCCGATGGCCCTGGTCGCGGTGATATGGCGGCTGATCCTGGCCCGCAGCGA
This sequence comes from Streptomyces sp. P5F9, assembly GCF_057961495.1. Taxonomy (NCBI): domain Bacteria; kingdom Bacillati; phylum Actinomycetota; class Actinomycetes; order Kitasatosporales; family Streptomycetaceae; genus Streptomyces; species Streptomyces sp. P5F9. Next base: position 1,962 of record NZ_JBXVPZ010000014.1, read on the forward strand.
GCAGGGCATGCTCAACTCCCTGCTGAACGCGGTGAGTTTCGGCGACTGGGGCGCCTTCGACTGGCTCGGCGACGGGGCCACCGCGATGGCCTCGATCATCGTGCTGTCCGTCTGGCAGGGCGTCGGCTTCCAGATGGTCATCCTGCTGGCGGGCCTTCAGCAGATCCCCGGTGAGCTGTACGAGGCCTCCGAGTTGGACCGCGCGAGCCGCTGGCAGCAGTTTCGCCATGTCACCCTGCCCGGCATCCGCGGCACTCTCGTCTTCGTCGCGCTGCTGACCTCGGTGATGTCCTTCCGGATCTTCGACCAGGTGTACATCCTCATCCGCGGCGGCGGTCTGGACGAGGACGCCACCCGCACAGTGATGTACCAGGCCGTCACCACCGCCTTTGACCAGAACAACATCGGTCAGGCGTCCGCGATCACCGTCGTCTTCTTCCTGATCGTCCTCGTCCTGACGATCGTCCAGCGCCGCGTCGTCCGGCCCGAGAACGAGGACTGACATCCATGGCCATGACCCGCACCCCCGTCCGCCGCGTCCTCGACTACACCGTCCTGAGCGTCCTGGCGTTCGTCTTCGTCCTGCCCGTCCTCTATCTCTTCCTGGGCAGCCTCAAGCCGTCCGACGAGGTCCTGAACGGACTGTCCGGCTTCCTGCCCACCCATCTCACCTTCGACAACTACTCCGCCGTCCTCGACAGCCTCAGCTCCGACAGCACCGGCTATTTCTGGCAGTTCATGGGCGTGTCGGTACTGGTGGCCTTCGTGGTGGTGACGGGCGGGCTGTTCGTCAACTCGATGGCCGCGTACGGCCTGACCCGCCTGAAGTGGCGTGGCCGGGAAGCGATCTTCACCCTCGTCCTGCTGCTGATGCTCATTCCGTTCGAATCGGTGGCCGTCCCGCTCTTCTACATGTTCAACGGCCAGCGCAACACGCTCTACATCCAGGCTGTGCCCTTCATCGCCAACGCCTTCGCCATCTATCAGTTCCACACGTTCTTCCGGAAGATCCCGGCGAGCGTCGAGGAGGCCGCCCGGCTGGACGGCGCGGGCCCCTGGCGCACCTTCTTCGCGATTATCGTCCCGATGTCGAAGCCCGTCTTCGCCTCGGTCGCCATCCTCACCTTCCTCATCCAGTGGGGCTCCTTCCTGTGGCCGGTCCTGATGGTCTCCGACCCCTCGGTGCGCCCCCTCCCCCTGGAGATCAGCGTCTTCCAGGGCCAACAGCCCCCGGACTGGGGCCAGATCCTCGCCTTCGGTGTCCTCCTCGTCCTGCCCGTACTGGTGGTCTTCGCCTTCTTCCAGCGCTGGTTCGTCCAAGGCGTGGCCAGCTCCGCCGTCAAGGGCTGAGCGGAGCGGGCGTGCGCCGTTCCGCGGTCGGCTCCGTCAGGTCGACCGCCGGTCCGGCATCCGTGTGAGCCGCATCGGATTCTCCCGCGCCGTCCATGGTGTCCGGTGCGACGACATCCAACTCGAACCAGACCTCCTTGCCGCTGCCTTCCTTCGAGGAGGCGGCTGCCCCACCGGTGGGACAGGGCGTCGACCAGAAGCAGACCGCGCCCGCTCTCATCGTCGGCCTCAGCGTCGCAGGTCCCGTGGCTTTCGGCCTCCCGGTTCGTCCATCGAGGGAGTTCCCTCCTCTCGTCCTGCACCGCGCAGCGCAGAACGCCGACGTCCAGGGACAGGGTGAGCCGGTAGCGGGTGCGCGCGTGGACGACCGCGTTGGTGGCGAGTTCGCTGACCAGCAGTTCGACGGTGTCCGCCTGGTCCAGGAGACCCTACCCGGCCAGCCATTTCCGGACGATGCTCCGGGCCTTACGGACCGAGGACCTCCCCGGGCCCAGAATCGTGGTCCAGCCGGCCACGGACAGGCCGCGCGGACAGGCGTTCGGCATGGCTGTCGTTTCCCTCGGTCCTTCGGCTCGTCCGGTGCGAGGCCGGGCCTGCCATCGGCCCAGCCAGCCTCGTGTCAACCATGCGTCCGCCGCCCCATTCGGGTCTCGGGGGAACTACTCGAATCCGCGCGCCGGTTCGTCAACCGACCGATGCAAGGGCCGTTTCCATCCGGATGGTCCGCCCCTCCCCTCCATGGTCGCCGGACCTCATGTCCACGAACTCGCAGACCTGGCGGGTGTGCCAGAGGCCGTCCTCGGGGCACGCCTCGGGCCCCGGCGGCCTGAGGCCCAGGAGCGGGTCGGTGATGCGTCCGACCGGCGTGCGCAGCTCGCAGATGATCCGCTCCGCCGCAGGTACGCGGGGTCGCAGCCCTGAGCCGTCGCGTAGCCCGTCGCCCCGAAGGCCGCCTGGCCGAGGCGGGCGGCCTCGTCCGGGGCCATGCAGCAGGCCCGCGCCTGGTCCGCCGCGAACCGGTGGCCGGTGGCCAGATCCCCGGCGAGGCCCACCCCGACCGCGTCCTCCGGCGGCTCGGACAGCGGGCGAGGTCCCGCGTCACGTAGACGCCGGGCTCCGTGTAGAGCGGGCTGAGGCGGATACTGTGGCGGTCCAGTTCCGTCGGGTGGGTGTGCCGGGCCGCCTCGATGACGTCGGGGGGGCGCGGAGTGGGTGTCGTACAGGCACATCAGGTCGGGCGGTGCCCCGGTGAAGAGTTCGGTGGCCAGCGCCTCGAACCGCTTCCACTCGGCGGTCTGGCGCGGGGAGCGGCCGTCCCAGGCCGGCTCGCCCGCGCGATCTGCGCGGTCAGAGACGGGACTTGCTCACCGGAACGGGGACAGAGCGACAACGGACACATCGACAACTGCATCGGTCTTCGAAACAGCCCCGAGCATGCCCGCTGATCACGCTGCCCTACCGGGAAACTCCAAGATCCCCGACTGTGAAGCTCAGCTCAGGGATGTCGGGGCGTGACAGGTGGGACGCCGTTACGCACCATGCTTCCGACAGTGCTGCGGTCTCACTTCCAGAGCGGGGCACCGTCGGCCAGTTCGCTGTCCCCCAGCGCCTCGTACATACGCGCCGCAGCCGGGTGCAGCGGCAGCGGCGAGCGCGCCATGTCGGCGGGGACGAGCGGGTACGTCACCGGCGAATGATCGGCCGGCAGGTGTGTGTACTGCGCCTCCAGGGCCCGGCGCGTCATCACCAAGCACCAGGTGGCGAGGGCGGCGACATCGTCGTCCAGGTCCTGCCTGCACAGGATCGCGAAGTCCGAGAAGTCGAGCGTGCGCAGATCCTCGGTAAGACCGGGGAAGTAGCCCGCCTCCACCACGGCGTCCTGCCACCCCTCGGCTGCGAAGGCCCGCAGCACGTCCTCTCCCCAGGGCAGATACCTGACCGGCCGCACGCTGTCGAGCTGCTGCCATCGCGGGGTCATCACCGCTTCGTGGATGAGGACGTTCGCCTTGCCCTCGATGAAGCGGTCCAGCAGCGGGAACGGGCGCTCGTCGTAGAAGAACGTCAGCTTCTCGTGGTCGACGCCCGCGATACGGAGCGCCTTGTGTGCGGCGAGGCCGATGAGGTTGACCCCGTCGTCCGGCGAGGTCGCCACGGTCAGCTGGTCGGCGATGGAGGCGAAATCAGCCACGGTGGTGACGGGCAGGGACGCGTCGACCGCAACGACGAGCCGGTCGCGCTGGCCGATCACGCCCAATGAGGCCAGTCCCTCCGTCTTCCCCGCGCGGTCCAGCATCCGCACCGCGGCCGTCGGTGTGACCAGGGCGATGTCGACCTCGCCGGCGCGCAGCGCCTCGATCTGATCGATGCCTCCCCTGCCGTTCCAGATGGCGAAGCGGGAGCCCTCGGGGGCGCGGTCCCCCATTTCCTGGGCCAGCCAGCCGCAGATCCGGTGGAGGTTGGCCTGCCCCCAGTCACCGCGGAGGTGCAGGGTGATCGGGCGTCGAAGTGCGGGTGCCTCAGACATGGCCGCCCTGTCGCACCATCGCGGCCAGCTCCACGGCGTTCTGCGTGAAGTCGATCTCGTGGATGGCATCGAAGGGGAAGCCGATCCGCTCGAACTCCTCCTCCAGGGCCTTGGCACTGTCGGCCTCGTAGACCGAGACGATGAACCCGGAGCCGGTGTTCACGTACAGCTGCCGAAAGGTCGCGTGCACCTGCTGGGCGACCTCTGGCGCGTTCCCCGCGATCTCCTCGACCGACAAGCCCGGGGCCTGGTGAAGGCTCAAGTACAGAGGCATGGGCAAGACTCCTTCATCGCCATTATGTTTCACGATACAGAACACTGTCCCGTTCAAAGGAACGTAACCGCAAGAGCCTGAAGGCTGGAAATCCCTGCGCTAATGTGCTCAGCGTGGATCGAGAAACGGGGACCAACAACGATGAGCCCAGCTCCGCCCGCCGACCGTCGGGCCTGATCGGGGCCGTCGACAACGTGCTGCGCATGCTGCGCATGTTCCAGGACCACGAGATGATCCGGGTGAACCAGGTGGCCCGCGAAATGGGCTTGGCACGGTCGACGGTCCACCGCATGCTCACCACGCTCAGCCACCACGGCTTCGTGGTACAGGATGACTTCTCACGCGCATACAAGCCTGGTCCCGCGCTGGTCGACATCGGCCTGTCGGTCGTCGCGAACATGGACATCCGCTCGCTCGCGCACGCAGCCCTGGCGCACCTGCGCGACGAGACCAACGAAACCGTTCACCTGGCGACCCTTCGCGGAGCCGAGGTGCTGTACATCGACAGCGTCGAGAGCAATCAGGTCGTACGCACCGGCAGCCGGACCGGCTGGACGCTGCCCGCACACGCGACAGCCGCCGGCAAAGCACTGCTCGCCGAACTCGACGACGAAGCCCTCCTGGCCCGCTATCCCGAAGAAACCCTGCAGGCACCCACGTCCCGCGCTCCGCAGACGCGCGAGGAGCTCAAGAAGCAGCTCACGGACGTCCGACGCCTCGGTTACGCGGTCAACAACGCCGAGAGTGAAGCCGACGTCAGCGCGGTCGCGGCAGTCGTCCGCGACAAGCACGGACGCGCACGGGCCGCCATAGCCACCACGGCCCCCCAGTCCCGGGTCGACGACAGCTGGATCTCCAGGGCAGCGTCCGCCACGATCCGCGTCGCCCACGAACTGGGCGAGCGCATCAACTGACGCCGCCCACCGGACTCGTGTCCGCGATCCCAGATGCACAGGGTGACGAGGCTGCCGGGTGTGAGCGCGACGCCGCAGCCCCGTAGCCGCCGAGAGCGGAGCGGCCTGCCAAGCCGGCCCTCACACGCGAGGGCATCGTCGCCGACGCGGCCCGCCTCATGGAGCCTGAGGGCCCGCAGCGGATCACCACGCGCCGGCCGGCCCACGGGTTCGGCACGGGACCGGCTCGCTGTACATGTACGTGGCCACCACCGCCGAACTGCACGCCGCGATGTTCGAAGAACCGCTGGGCGAGGCCGATCAACCCGGCCACGGCCACCGGCGACCGACGACCGACGCGAGCGGACCGAGGCTGTCCTCACCTTGTACATCGACGTGTTCTCGGCTCACCCCAGCCCCTACAGCGGGCAGCGCGCGCCACCGCCGTTTCCGCTCGACCCAGCGAGGCGATCAGGACAGCCCCAGCCTCCACGACGGTCGCCCCGGAGTTTTCCGGGGCGACCGTCGGTGTCTCCACACCGCGCTTGAGCTGGACTTTCAACCCACTTCTGCACGCCACTCATCCGTACCTGCGAACGGATCGGCTACTACGCGACGCTTGCCATGCGCCAGATTTTGGTACCAAAATAGCGACCGTTGTTCCGCATGATGAAACACTTAGAGAGGGGCAGCCGTGAGTGAGCCCGCCGCAGGGGCGGTCCTGCTGGAAGAGACCCAGCAGATCTCGCCGCCCGATCCCGACCGCGCACCACTCAGGACCAACGTTTTCGAGCATATGGCCAGGTCCGCAGGACAGCTGATGCCGCTGTTCCCCTATGACCATGCCGGTGCGATCGTGCCCTGCGGCGCGGTTCTCACCGGCGGCCCGGACGCCGACTACGGCCACTTCTTCCACTGGAACACCGTCAACGAAGTCGTCGTCGTCTACGGAGCACACCGGTCGGTGATGGCCACCGGACAGATCATGGCGACGCAGAACCTGCACGGCGTCAACTCCTACCTCCGCGACGAGAAGGAGGAGGGCGCCTACGGCCTCATGGTCATCACCCAGCACCAGGCCGAGGAGGGAGAGCAGTCCGAGGCGATGATCGCCCGCTGCCAGGAGTGCAAGGCGGAGATCGTGCGGCACGAGTACAACGCCACTCCGGTCGGCCTGCCCGGATATGACGCCACCCTGCACGGCGGCGCCGAGGACGACCGGGTCTCCCAGTTCCCGACGACGGTCGGATCGGCCAGGTTCGCGGACATCCGCAACTCCGACGCCGGACGCACCTGCAAGGATTGTGGCCACGTCAACAGGCCGTTCGCCACGGCCCCTTGGGGATGGCACCGGACGGTTGCCCAGACCACCGCGGCCAATGCCGCGTACCGCGCGCTGCAGGAAGCCGGACAGCCGGCACTTCAGGAGGTCTCCCGATGACGAACCGCCGACGGATGCTCCACGCGCTCAAAGTCGCCCCCGAGCTGGGTAACTACGCCGACGCGGCCGTGCTTCCCGCGGACACCGACCCTCAGCTGTACCTGTCGTACAACGAGTTGCCGCAGCCGTTCCACCTGATCTGTGAGAAGGACACAGTTCTGAGCCAGTTGTCCGGCAGCAGCGACGTGCTCCTGCGCGAAAGTTCGGTGAACAGGTTCCGGATGGCAATCGGCGATCACGTCTACGTTCCCGCCGGCACCCCGCACCAGATCGTCCCCGTGGAGGCCGGTACCGCGATCCGCTTCATGGCGCTCAAGGCGGGGCGTCAGGGCGCGGTCTGGTACTGCCCGGAGTGCCGGACCGAGTTGCGCCGCTACGAGTGGGAGCACGAAAACGACGTGACGCCCTCCACCTTCTACGCGGCCGCCTGCGCCCGTTTCTCGGCCGATGAGGCCGCTCGTACCTGTGGCTCGTGCAAGACCGTGCACCCCGAGATCGATCTCGCCGCCTTCGGCTGGTCGAGTGCGGTGCCCGCCTGAGAGGGCATTTGATCTAGGCGAATTGCCCTTTACCTCCTAGTAGGTTCCTCGCCAGGTTGGTGTGGTCTCGTCCGTTATGCGTTTGGCGAGATTGTCGATCGATGCGACGTGGATCATGGCCTCGGAGCTGGCGGTGAGGGTCTCGTAGTCGCGGGCGAGGCGGCGGTGAAGCATGATCCAACCGATACTTCGCTCCACTACCCAGCGCCTTTTAACGACGTGAAAGCCGCGAACTCCGGGGTTTCTGTTGACGACTTCGACGTCGATTCCGAGGCCCGCGCCGTTCTCGACGACGGCGTTCTTGAAGCCGGTGTCGACCCAGCTTTTGGAGATGGTCGGGTACGTCTTCTTCGCCTGGTCGAGGAGGCGTATTCCCAGGGCGTTCTCGGAGAGGCTCGCGGCGGTGACGGTGACTGCGAGGATCAGTCCGATCGTGTCGGTGAGGATGCCGCGCTTCCGGCCTACGATCTTCTTGGCGGCGTCCGTTCCCTGACTGGTCAGGGGCACGTTGGTGGAGGTCTTCACGCTCTGGGTGTCGATGACGGAGCCTGTGGGTTCGGGCTTGCGCCCCTCCCTTCACGCGGGCCAGCCCGGTCAGGTCGTAATTGAGCTGGGCGAAGATTCCCTCATCACGCCAGGCGGCGTAGTAGAAGTAGACGGCGCCGTGGCTCGGGAAGTCGTGTGGGAGGTATTTCCAGGGGATTCCGGTGCGGTTCACGTAGAGAATCGCATTGAATGCGTCGCGGAGGTCGACCTTGGCCGGCTGGCCGGTGGGTCTGCGGTCGAGCCGGGCTTTCCTCCAGGCCGTCAACGTCGGCTCGATCAGGGCCCATCGGGCGTCGGACAGGTCGCTGGGGTACGGCTTCCGCTCGCTCACGGCACAGCGTGATCATGGGTCGCGCCGGAATGCGTCGCTGCGCCGCTTCTCAGGCGTTTCTGCGATCTTCCTAAGCCAGACGGACTTCGGGACGCAAGGTCGAATGAGACGGGCAGTCGGGTGCGCGACCCCTGAGGGGGCGATAGTCGCTAACGCGGCATCCCATACTGAAATAGGGCATGCATGAAAGCCGTGTACCCGACCAGATCTACGTAAACGCCCTCTGAGAGCCGTCGAAGTCGGTGCGAACCACCGCGTGTGGATCGCCTCCCCGAGAGGACCGGCGATCCACACGCACCGCACGGCGGCCCAGCCGTGTCCTCTCGGTCTCCAACGTCCCAGTCGTACAAGGGAGAGGGCACCCCACAGGGCGAGTTCGATCCTTTTCCGCACAACAAGGGATGGCGGGCCCAGGAGATCGATTCGAGGACCTGCCCGGTAGCCTTCTGGATGAGAGGTCAGTGGCGGATCCCGGTCGGTTCACGGATCCAGCCGTCCCTGTCGCGCGGTCCCGCTCACGCCTCCCCTCCTGCTGTGCGGCCGGCGGACCCCCGAACCGTCCGGCGAAGTCACCTGAGCCACCGGCTCGGTAGAGCATGAGGCGGCCTGAGCCGATCACAGCACGACGTGGTCCCGCCCGACTCCTGCGATGTCGGGCGGGACCGCGTCATTTATGAGCCCAGCGATCAGACGGCTGTCGCCGTGCCGTGGTCAAGGACCTGGACGCTGCACTCCTTTGGCCCCAGGTTCCTAAAGAGCTGCTGGTGCAGTTGCTGGTGGACGGTGGCGAGTCCCGCCTGGTGGATGGGGATCGCCGTGCGAGGAGCGACAGCGCGCAGGTAGTCGATCGCCTCGCTCGCCTTCATCCATGGACCGCCGGCCGGCAGGAGCAACACGTCCACCCGCTGAGGTGGGAGAGCGAAGGCGTCACCGGGGTGGAACAGCCGCTCGTCGACGAGATAGCCGTTGTTGTGGACGCAGGGCAGCTGGGGGTGGATGACCGCGTGGTCTCCGGCCACCACCTGGATCGGCACCTCGGCGAGGGTGACGGTATCGCCCTCGCCGACGATCTCGTGCGGCAGGTCGGCCGCCGCCAGACGGGCGCCGCTGCCCTCATCCACGATCAGCCGGGCACCGGAGTTCGCGGCGAGCAGCGGTGCGAGGCGCTCGATGTCGAGGTGGTCGGGGTGCTCATGGGTGATCAGCACGGCATCGAGATCGCGTACGTCCTCGAATCCGGTCGCGTACGTGCCCGGGTCGAAGAGCAGTCGGGCGGTACGGCCGTCCCGCTCGATCTCGGCCAGCACGCAGGCGTGTCCGAAATGGGTGATCTTCATGGTGTGCTCCGGTGGATGGGATGGATCGTCGGGACTACAGCCACGCGGGCAGCGCGGGCAGACCCGGCGTCGAGCAGGTGAGGCCGGCGCCGGAGGTGCGGCCGGTGAGCCAGCCCAGCAACTCGGCCGTCGGGCCTTCGACTTCGGCCGCGGCAGTCGCAGAGTCGGCCGGCCTGGTCGTCAACGGGAGCCCACCCGGCCGGGGGCGTAGGACCAGAGCCGGACAGGTGTCGTGCTTGGCCAGTGTGGTGACCACGTCGGGCAGCAGTGCCGCGGCCAGGTCGTCGGGCAGCGCGGCGAACGTGACTCCGGTACCCAGGTCGACCAGGTGGATCCACACCTCCCGGATGCGGAGCCAGGGAATGAGCGCGGCTGGTACGAGGCGCCCCTGGGCGGTGCGCACGGTGCGCCCCCAGGCGATGTCCGGCGTCTCGTCCAGAGACTGCTGGAGCCGGATCGCACTGTCGTGGACGTCCTTGACGATCACCTGCGGGTTTCGCTGAGCGCCTTCCTCGATGTCGTGCAAGCGCCCGGTGACACCGTGCGGGTACATCGGAGTCTCGACGCCGGTGGCGGCCCAGGTGACCAGATTGCCCAGGGCATCGGCGTTGCGGGCCAGGTGAGTGAGCAGGTGGGCCGTCGTCCATCCGGGCAGCGTGGAGGGGCCGGTCACCCACGACTCGTCAGCCTTGCCCAGCTCGCCGAGGAGGAGGTCGTTGCCCTGCGCCAGCCAGTCGAGCTGGAGCGGGACGGGTGCGGGCTCACGCGTCATGCGGCTTCTCCCGGACACAGTGGTTGCGGCACTCGCCGAGTCCCTCGATCCGGGTGGTGAGGACGCTGCCGTCGCCGAGGTACTCCCTGGGGGTCCGGGCATGACCGACGCCGCCGGGGGTACCGGTGGCGATGACGTCGCCGGGTTCCAGGGTGATGATCGTCGACAGGTACGACACCAGCGCCGCCGCATCGAAGACCAGGTCGCCGGTGTCCGCGTGCTGCTTGGTCACGCCGTCGACCTCGGTGGTGAGCTGACGCGGGCCGACGCCCGCCTCGTCCGAGGTCACCAGGACCGGTCCGAACGGGGTCGTGGCCTCGAAGTTCTTGCCCTGCAGCCATTCCTTGGTGCGGTACTGCCAGTCGCGGGCCGTGACGTCGTTGAGCACGGCGTATCCGGCGATGCGGTCGGTGGCCTCCTCCGCGGTGACGTTGCGGGCCCGGGCTCCGATGACGACGGCCATCTCGCCTTCCCAGTCGATGGCCTGTGAGGCCGCGGGCAGCACGATGTCGTCGTACGCGCCAATCAGAACGGCGGGGAACTTCGCGAAGAGCGTGGGGTATTGCGGCAGGTCGCGGCCCATCTCCACAATGTGCGAGCGGTAGTTGAGGCCCACGCAGAAGATCTTCTGCGGGCGTGGGACGACCGGCGCGTAGTCGAGTCCGTCCACCGCGTGCCGTGCGCCGTCGGCCCCGGCGGCGAGCTCCCGCCAGCCGTCCTCGGCCAGCAGGGCACCGACATCGAGGTGACCGGTCTCCACCGCCTCCGTCTCGTCGACACGGACGGCAGCCGTGCCCGTGGCGGTGCGGATGGTGGCGAGCTTCATGAGTACTCCCTGCGGGCGAGGTTGAGGCGTTCGAAGATGGGGGCGTCGCTGAATCGGAAAAGGTCGAGGTCGGTACGGGCCTCGATGGCGACCTCGCACCAGGACGGCACCGCGATGACGTCGCCGCGTACCAGGTCGGTGCGCTTGCCGTCGAGGGTGATGGCGCCGGCGCCGTCGAAGACCTGCCACACGCTGGAACCGGTTTCGCGCACCGCGGCGGTGCGTTCGCCAGCGGCAACACGATGCATTTCCGTACGTATGGTCGTGAGCGCGTCGCCTCCCGTGGTGGGGTTGCTGAAGCGCACGGCGGCGTGGCCGGGCTCCGTCACGACCCCTGTGTGTCCGTCGGCGGCTACTTCGAGCTGAGCGGTCAGGGCGGCGTCGGTGTGTTCCCATCGGTATGCGGCCAGCGGCGAGTTGGGGGTGTCCTCTGCCGTCGCCGCGACGGGGCGCAGGCCCGGGTGGCCCCAGACTCGCTCGGAGCGGGAGCGGTGCGGGGTGGACCGGTCCGTCACCCCGTCCTCGCCGAATTCGAAGAAGCCGGTGTCGGTGGCGGAGACGAACGGGATGTCGAGGCCGTCCAGCCAGGCCATCGGCTTCGGATGCGGGTTGTGGTGGCCGTGGAACTGCCACCCAGGGGTCAGCAGGAGGTCTCCTCGCCGCATGGCCACGGGGTCGCCGTCGACGACCGTCCACACGCCTTCGCCTTCGAGGACGAACCGGAAGGCGTTCTGGCTGTGCCGGTGGGCCGGTGCGACCTCGTTCGGGCCGAGGTACTGGATGGCCGCCCACAGGGTGGGGGTCGCGTACGGCAGGCCGGGCAGCCCCGGGTTGGACACGGAGATGGCGCGTCGCTCACCGCCGCGGCCGACGGGGATCAGGTCCCCGGCGCGGGCGGCCAGCGGGTACAGATCGTCCCAGTGCCACACGTACGGAACGGCCTGGGGTGCGGGCGCCGTCGGCATGAGGTCTTCGCGCTCGGTCCACAGCGGGATGAGCCCGAACCGGTTGAAGTCCTCGTACAACTGCTTTTCTGCGGTGGAGAGTTCAGCGTCGCTGTCCGCGCTCGCGGGTGTCTGCGTCATTGGAAGGTCCTCTGTGCGACTCGGGTCAGGTAGTTCCAGCCGGCGTCGCGTTGGGCGGAATTCCAGATCTGTTCGCGCTTGACGGCCGCTTCCTCGGCGTCGGACCAGACCTTGACTTCGCCTGCGGCCATGGCCATGAGCTGCGTACGGCACGCACGCTCCAGCAGGACGGCGTACATCACGGCGGTCGCGGCGTCCGACCCGGCGGTCACGGCCCCGTGCTTGGGCAGGAGGCACGCGGACGCGTCGCCGAGGGTCTCGGCGAGGGCGCCGCCGAGCTCGGCGGTCGCGATGAGCGCGCCGGTGCCGGTGAAGCGGGGCACCTGGGGGTCGCTGAACACGACGCCGTCGTGGGAGAGCGGCAGCAGCGGCACGTCCAGGGAGGCGAACGCGCTCAGGGCGGGCGCGTGCGTGTGCACGACGCAGCGGACGTCGGTGCGCCGCGCCATGATCTCGGTGTGGATCGGGTACTCGATGTGCCGCTTGCCCTCGCCGTGCAGGACATCTCCGTCGCGGCTGACGAGCAGGACGCGCTCGGGGCTGATCTCTTCGAAGCCCCAGCCGGATGCCTTCATCCATACGCCGTCGGTCTCGGGGTCGCGGAGCGCCGCGTGCCCCCACACCATGTCGGTCAGGCCGGCCGCGGCCAGGGCACGGCTGGCTCGGACGGTCTCGTCGATCTCTTCTTTCATCACGGTCCTCAGAGCTCGGGTCACAGGGCGATCGGCTGGTACAGCCAGTCCAGGTCGGTGTAGTCGTCGGCGCTGCGGCGGGTGAAGAGGCGGTCACGCAGGGCGGAGATGGTGGTGTCGTTCCCGGTGTGCCAGACCTGGCCCCAGCCGCGGGCAACGCGCTGCACCAGCGCGGTCCGGGGGATCCGTTCCGCCTGGTAGGCGGCGAAGGCCTCGTCGATGTCGCCGTTGTGCTTGGTGAGTTGGCGGGCCAGGCAGTCGGCGTCCTCGATGGCCTGGCAGGCGCCCTGGGCCAGGTACTGGAACATGGGGTGCGCGGCGTCGCCGAGCAGGGTGATGCGCCCACGGGTCCAGTTGTCCAGGGGCTCCCGGTCGTACATCGGCCAGCGCCTGGACCGGTTGAACATCGTCACGCAGGCGCGGACCTGCTCGCACGCTCCGGCGAAGGCCTGGTCGAGTTCGTCGGGTCCGCCCCACTGGTCGGTGTGTTCGATCTCCGGCGTGTAGCTGGGGCTGCGGAAGACGGCGACCTGGTTGTAGAGCTCTCCGCGCCGGATCGGGTACTGCACCAGGTGCTTGTCCGGGCCGATCCAGATGATCTCGTCGTCCGGTTCGACCGGCAGGCTGACCTCGGCCATGGGGAGCGCGCCACGGTAGGCGACGTACGCGTCCGTGATGGGACGGTCGTCGGAAAGGAGCGGCCGGGTACGGGACTTCAGGCCGTCGGCGCCGATCAGGGCGTCGGTGCGGTAGCTCTCGCCGTTGGCGAAGTGGACGACGGCGCTCGTGGTGTGGTCCTCGATGTCGATGACCTGGCGGTCGCTCTCCAAGGTGACCTTGGGGTGTTCACGGCAGGCGGCGAGCAGGACGTCGAGGAGGTCGCCGCGGTGCAGCACGCTGTACGGCTGCCGGTAGCGCTTGAGGAAGGCGGCGCCGAAGTCGATCGTCGTCAGGTGCTTGCCGGTGTCGGCGTGCAGGAACACCAGGTTGCGCGGGCGTACCGCCACGTCGCTGACAGCGTCTAGGACACCGAGGGAATCAAGGACCCGCAGGGCGTTCGGAGCGAGCTGGATACCGGCGCCGATCTCGGCGAACTCCGGTGCCTGCTCGACGATATGGGCCTCGAAGCCGGCCTGCGCGAGGGCCAGGCCGGCGGCCATGCCCCCTATGCCGCCGCCGATGATGAGCAGTGGGACGTGTCGCACGGTCACTCCTTGGTCCAGTTGGCGACGCGCGGGGTGTCCACCCCGATGGGGCCGGTTCCAAAGGCCCCGCCGGGGCTGTCCAGCGGGGCGTCCTTGCCGGGCAGCACCGCAGAGAAGAACTCGGCGTTGTCCTGCGCCCAGGTGGGGTCGGCCTTCTTGGGGGTGGCTATGGCGTCGACCGGGCATTCGGGCAGACAGGCTCCGCAGTCGATGCACTCGGCGGGGTTGATATAGCGCTTGGTGAGTCCTTCGTAGATGCAGTCCACGGGACACACGTCGACACAGGAGCCGTCGAGTTCGTTGATGCACTTGTCGCTGATCACGTAACCCATGAAGCGTCCTCCTTCAGGGGGTCGGGGTCGGTGGGCGTTCGCTCGAGTGGCCGGGGAAGAGGTCCTCGTCGGGCCGCAGGCGTACGGCGATGTTGTTGACCGCGGCGGCCGCCTCGCCGAAGCCGACAGCCATCAGCCGGACCTTGCCGGGGTAGGTGGTGATGTCACCGGCGGCGTAGACGCGGTCCATGCCGGTGCACATCGTGGTGTCCACCTGGATCTGCTGTTTGTCGAGCGTGAGCCCCCACGTGGTGAGCGGGCCGAGCGAGGCGATGTGCCCCAGGGCTGGGATCAGGACGTCGGCGTCGAGCGTCTCCAGCGTCTGGGTGCCGCAGTCGCGCACGGTCACCGCTTTGAGCGACGCACCGCCGTGTACGTCGGTGATCTCGCTGTTGGTGAGTACCCGTACCGGGGAGTCCATCAGCCGGCTCACCGAGTGCTCGTGAGCTCGGAACCTGTTGCGGCGGTGTACGAGCGTCACCTGACGTGCATGCGGGGCAAGAGTGTTGGCCCAGTCGACGGCGCTGTCACCGCCTCCGACGATCACTACCTCGCGCTCGGCGTATTCATGGGGAGGTGCGACGAGGTGGTGGACCCCGTCCCCTGTGAATCCGTCCAGGGCGGGCAGTGGTCTCGGGGTGAAGCGGCCGATGCCGGCGGTGATCAGCACGGCGCCCGCACGGATGACGCGTCCGGCGTCGGTGATGACGGTGACAGCGTCCGCGCCGTCTTGGCACAGATCTACGGCGCCTTCCCCGAGCACGATGGACGGGGAGGCGCTTTCGGCCTGCCGAGTGAGCCGCTCGACCAGCTCTCGTCCGGTGACGGCCGGGAACCCGGCGACGTCGAAGATCTCCTTGTCCGGGTAGAGCGCGGCCACCTGGCCGCCGAGGTGGGGCAGGCTGTCCAAGAGGGTCACCTCAAGCTCTCGCATCCCCGCGTAGTAGCAGCCGAAGAGCCCGGCGGGACCGGCGCCGACCACGAGGAGTTCGGTCTCGTGGACAGCGGGCGGCCCAGGTGTCGGGACGGATTCGGACATCAGCGGCTCCCAAGAAGTGCGTCGGTGACGACGTCGGCGTGAACGCG
Organism: Streptomyces sp. P5F9; assembly: GCF_057961495.1. Taxonomy (NCBI): domain Bacteria; kingdom Bacillati; phylum Actinomycetota; class Actinomycetes; order Kitasatosporales; family Streptomycetaceae; genus Streptomyces; species Streptomyces sp. P5F9. The sequence continues at coordinate 17,195 of NZ_JBXVPZ010000014.1, forward strand.
GGCGGCTCCGGGATGCAGCGGCAGCGGCGTCTGCACCGCTGCCTCGACTTCCGCGGAGCTGCACCCCCGGGTCAGCATTCGGGCGATCACGCAGGCGCGTTCGTCGCCCAGGTCCGCACGACGCAGCCCCTGGAGGTCGCCGAACCGGCGCAGAAGGCACAGCGCCACGGTCGGCGCGACAACATCGACGTCGGTCCCGCCGGTGAACAGCGCAGCGGTCCCGTCCAGACCGTCTCGTCCCACACGGATCTGGAACTGCACGTCGTCTGAGGCGACTTGACGCACACCCTGCCCGATGAAATCGCAGATACCGCGTGGATCGACTCGCACACGCACCCAATCGGCTTCGACGCTCATGCCGAACCTCCACCAGCAGGCATCGTCGCCACGTGACGCCGGAACTGCGGCGACGACGCGGTGGGCGACTCCAGGCGCTGGAGCATTGGCGACCCTCCAGAACATCAAGAATGACGCACGCTACGGAACATTGTTCCGCAGTGTGGCCCTAATTGGGAGACGAAGCAAGGCTGGAAAACGGTGGGATAACGTGCTCCACGTGGCTGGAGAAGACGACACACCCGACAGGTCAGGCCAGGCGAAGAGCCCCTCGGGGCTCATCGGCGCGGTCGACAACGTGCTGCATCTGCTGCGTATGTTCGAAGATCACGAAACGATTCGCGTCAACCAGGTGGCACAGCGGATGGGGCTGTCACGCTCGACGGTGCATCGCCTATTGGCAACCCTCAGCCACCACCAGTTCGTGCAGCAGGACGAGGGGTCACGGGGCTACCGGCCGGGCCCCGCACTGGTCGATATCGGCTTGTCCGTCGTCGTCAACATCGACATCCAGGCGGTCTCCCGCGATGCCCTGACCCGGCTGCGGGACGAGACAGGTGAGACCGCTCACCTCGCTTGCCTGCGCGGCACCGACGTGGTGTACCTGGACGCCGTCGAGAGCACCCAGGCCGTCCGCGCCAGCAGCCGCGTCGGCTGGTCCGTCCCGGCCCACGCGACCGCAATCGGCAAGGTGATGCTCGCCGAACTGCCGGATACGGAACTCGCCGCTCTCCACCCGAGGGGCGAGCTCGCGAAGCTCACCGAGCACACGATCGGCACACTCGACGACCTGTTGCCCGCACTGGCGGCGGTCCGAGAGCGCGGTTACGCGACGAACGACGGCGAGAGCCAGCTCGAAGTCCGCTCGGTGGCCGCGGCCGTACGGGACGAGCACGGCCACACCCGCGTCGCCATCGCGGTGACGGCGCCCAGTTCCCGTGCCGGCACGGGATGGACCGAGAGCGTCGCACCGACGGTGACACGCATCGCGAAGGAACTGAGCGAGCGCATCGGCTGACATCCCGCGCCTCGCCGAGCCGACCGCGACCGATACGGACAGACAGGCAAGCTGAGCGGCCGAGCCGCGTCAGTCGTGCAGGTCAGTGTCGCCCGACGGGAGCAGGCGGGGGCACCGGGCCCTGCCCCGCGCCCCCGGTCGGGCACGGTACCGCCCCCTCGCCGGTGACCCCGACAGTCAGTCTGCCGACGCGGTCCACGATCAGTTCCACCGTGTCGCCATCCTGAATCGGAGCGACGCCGGCGGGCGTGCCGGTGGTGACGACGTCGCCGGGTTCCAGCACAGTGACCGTAGAGACGTAGGCGAGGAATCGAGCCGCCGACCAGATGAGATCCCGGGTGTTGGCCTTCTGCCGCAGCACACCGTTGACCGTGAGCTCCAGGCCGACTTCGTCGGGCGAGCCGAGTTCGTTCGGGGTGACGATCCAGGGGCCCATCGGCGTAAAGGTGTCGAAGGACTTTCGAGTGGAGCGGTCCTCGCCACCGCGCATGGTGATGTCCATCAGCGCGGTGTAGCCGAAGACATGGTCGAGGGCCTGCTCCGGGGTGACGTGGCTGGCGCGACGACCGACGATCAGTGCGAACTCGGCTTCGTGGTCGAAGCGTCGATCGGAGTACGGGAGGCGGACGGTTCCACCAGAGGCGAGCAGCGAGGACGGGGACTTGAGGAAGAAGCCGAGTGCACTGATGTGGAAAGCCTCGCTCATCTCGGCTTGATGGTCCCGGTAGTTCACCGGTGCGGCCACGATCTTCGAGGGATCAGGCATCGGCGTGCACAGCCGTACGTCGTCCACGGACAGTCCTGCCGTAGGCATGTCTTCATCGATCCGTTTTTCGAGTACGGGTCGGACGGCGGCGAAGTCTGCGACGAGACGACGGGCGAGGCTGCTCGGCCCGGGCGGGAGAAGGGCGGTGAGCTGGGCGGTGACGTCCAGGACACGACCGTCCCGTACGAGACCGATGCGGTCGTCGTCGAAGCGGGCGATGCGCATGAAGGTGCTCCAGGGTCAGTATCCGCGGGTGGGGGCGGGCTCGGATGTGACGCGGTCGGAAACCGCCTCCTCCCGGTACAGGGCCAGCGCCTCCAGCACGGGGGCGTCGCTGACCGTGAACAGATCAACAGACTCTTCGGCGATGACGGCCACCGAGGTCCAGGACGGGACAGCAACCAGGTCGCCGGGGGCGACGTCGTACCGGACCCCGTTCAGGAGGACGGCCCCCGAGCCGCGGAAGACGGCGGCGAGCGATGATCCTGTGCGCCGCATGGCGGGAGCCGTGTGGCCGGGCAGGTAGCGGTGCATCTGGCAACGCATGGTGGGCATCACGTCGCGGCCATTCGTCGGATCCGCGAAACGGAGGCACGCGTGTCCGGTGCGCGCGGCGTTGCCTTGGGCGTCGGCGAGCTGCAAGTCCAGGGCCCGATCGGTGGCGTTCCAGGGATAGCGCAGCAGTGGGGAGTGGGCGACCGGCGCCGGCGCTCCGTCGCTGGGCAGGAGGCCCGGACCACCACCGTAGCGACGTTCGGAAAGGGATCGGGTACGGACTTCTGTGGCCGCTGCGGACTCGTGGCCCGGCTCGAAGAACACGGACTCCAGCGCCTCCACCAGCGGCAGGTCCAACGCATCGAACCAGGTCATCGGCGTACTGCCGGGGTTGTGGTGCTCGTGCCAGGTCCAGCTGGGGGTGAGGATGAGATCCCCTGCCTCCATGCTCAGGGGATCCCCGTTCACCAGGGTCCAAACGCCCGCCCCGTCCAGGACGAAGCGCAGGGCGGCGGGAGTATGGCGATGGGCTGGCGCGGTTTCCCCGGGTCCGAGGTATTGGACCGCACCCCACAGCGTGGCGGTCGCGTACGGGGAACCGTTGAGCCCGGGGTTGCTCAACGAGAGCACGCGTCGGTCGCCACCCCGGCCCACCGGGACCAGGTCACCTGCCCTCTGGCCCAGTTCACGCAGTTCCTTGCCGCTCCAGCGATACGGAACCGCCTTGGTCCTCGGCGTCGGAGTGAGCAATCCGCTCAGCTCCCACAGTGGCTGAAGGTCCTTCGTCGCAAGGTCCCGGTACAGCCCTGCCAGATCCGCATCACCAGGACTGTCGAAGCGTCGAGTCGCCATGTCAGTTCCTCACCGCGCCCACGACGTACAGGAGTTGGTGACAGCGCGACGGCGCCTTCATGACCTGGGGCCATGGTCGGACCCTGCGGGGGCGGCTTCTCGCAGCGCGCGGTGAGCCCTGGTCACGGCTTCGGTCTGGGCCACCGTCCGCGCCCACCCCCAGATCTCCTCCGGAAACGGCTCATTGACGTGTCCGCAGGACTGACAGGTGCGTCCCTGCTCGGAGTTGCGTCGGTCGACGAACTCGATGGAGCCGAGCGTGGTGGCGAACTGGCGGACGGGAGCGTCGGCTTCACCGTGGCGGGCCGCGTCGTATCCGGGGAGCGGGAACGGCGTGGCGTCGTACTCGTGGCGGACCAGCTCTGCCTTGCACTGTGCGCAGCGCGCTATCAGCGCCTCCGTCTGGTCGCCCTCCTCCGACTGGTGCTGGGTGATGACCATGACGGCGAAGGCTTCGGGGTTCTCCTCGTCCCGGAGGAAGGAGTTCACGCCGTGCAGATGCTGGGTCACCATGATCTGACCGGTGGCGAGCATGGCCTCGTTGGAGCCGTACGTGATGGCCACCTCGTTCACCGCGTTCCAGTGAAAGAAGTGCCCGTACGTATTTTCGGCGCCGCCGATCAGCACGGCCCCGCAGGGAACGATCGAGCCGGCGTGGTCGTAGGGGAACAGCGGCGTCAGCTGCGAAGCGGCCTTGGCCATGCATGCGAAGACATTGGCCTTGAGTGGTTCCCGCGCCGGGTCCGGCGGCGGAATGTGTCGCGTCTCGTGGAGACCGTCCGGCACAACGGTGCGCTCGGCCACAGCGTCCCTCCTGAATGCGAGTGTCGCGCTATACGGAACAGTGCCCGTTATTGTGGAACTTAAGGGGAGGGATGGCAAGCGTGCCGGGGTATGCACATGCGTCGACCTCCCTGCGCTCCCCAGGTCCCCGGTCCGCCCCCTCCGTGGACCGCTGCCGATCCGTCACGGCATGCGATCACGCTGCGGGCACGAAAGACGCCGCATGCGATCGATCAGGGGGTTTGGTTCCCGGCAGCCAGGCAGCGTCGAGCTCCGGTGCGCTCCCGAACGCAGGGCCGCGACCCTGCGGGGGCAGGATGACGGTTACGGTAGACGCAGGGTGGGTGCGCACCCAATCAGAGATGACGCGCAGCTCTGCCGGGAGGGTGGTCGGGTCGCGCCGGATCCCGGTGAGCCGGTGATGTGTGGACTGCAGTTGGTCGATGTCGCCGGCCACTTGCACCCGTGAGCCGGCCAGGACGATGACGTAGTCGCAGGCCCGTTCCGCGTCGGAGACCAGGTGAAATCGGAGACCAGGTGAAAGGAGAGCACGACGCTCATCTGCTGATCGACGACATCCTGCACTGCTCACACTGGCGACGACTGCTCCAGCACCAAGCCCGCATCAGCCACTGCAAACGACGCGGACCCAGCCCCTGACAACTGCCCAGCAACCAGAACAGGCACCGTTGCGGTACGAAGACACCGTGTCAGCGCTGACGCTGCATCAGGTCGGCGATGCCGTCGGGGGACAGCACCTGCTCCACTCCCAGCACGGCCCCTCCGACCCGGCCCGCTTGCTCGCCGAGGCGGCTCGTCTCAAGCCGGAGGTTCCTCGTGGCCAGTGGCAGCGCCCGATGGTAGACGACGCCCCGCACCCTTGCTACCAGTTCGTCGCCCACGCTCGCCAGGGTTCCGCCGAGGACGACCCGGGCGGGATTGCACACGTGCACCAGCAGGGCGACGACCTCTCCTATGTGCTCTGCCGCGTCGCGGACGATTCTCAGGGCTGCCGGATCACCGTGCCGGATCAGGCGGGCCAGCTCCTGCTCTCCTGTCAGAGCGTCTTCCGCGGACTCGGTCAGGGAGCCCGGCCGTGCCGCCCGTTCTCGCTCCAGCCGGCCGATCATCGCCGCCGCGGACGCCACCGCTTCGACACAGCCCGTATTGCCGCAACGGCACACCACGTCGTCGGCGCCCCGCACCGGCAGGTGCCCGATATCGCCGGCGGCTCCGTCCGCACCACGGTGCAGCTCTCCCTCGGCGGAGACGAGCCCCCCTCCGATTCCCGTGGACACCGTGACGAACAGCAGAGGCAATTGGTCCCCCGGTAGGGTGCGGGCCTCTCCCAGAGCCATCAGGTTCGCATCGTTGTCGACCAGGACCGGGCAGCCGAACCGCTCAGAGAGGACCTGGCCGACCGGGTAACCGTCCCAACCGGGCATGATCGGCGGACGGACCGGTATGCCGGCGGCGTGGTCCACCGGGCCCGGAAGACCGATGGTGACGGCGCAGAGGTCACCGGATTCACCGTCCGGAACACCACTTCTGTCCCCCGTGGCCAGGATTCCGCCGACTGAAGCGTGCAGCTCCTTCAGCGCGGCCTCCAGTTGTTTCAGCACCACCTCCGGGCCCTGCGCCAGGTCGACCGGGATGTCGAGCGAGGCGAGCCTGTTCTGCGCCAGATCCGTGATCGCCAGCCGGGCCTCCAGCGCGCCCACGTCGGCGACACCCACCAGCCCGGCGCGCGGATTGACGGACAGTCGCTGCGGCGGCCTGCCGCGTCCGGGCCGGCCCATGACCCCGTCCTCGATGATCACCCCAGCCTCGATCAGCGCCTCCAGATGACGAGTGACGGTGGAGCGGGCGAGGCCGGCCTGCTCCACCAGTTCACCGCGGTGCACGGCGGCGCCGGAGGCGATCAGCCGGGCGAGGGTGGAGTAGAGCAGTCCCCCGCCGTCCCGGAACCGCAGCACCGGAACGGACAGACGCGGATGGATGATGCCCCCCGACTGTTGCCGGACGGAGGCTGCGGAAGAGGGGTCGATGTCGGCGCCAGGCAGAGCACTCATGGCCGCACAGCCTAACCCAATCCCCCTCTAATTATGAGTCTCAAGACGCAAAAACAAATGCTTGTGCTGGCTTAAAGCTGTCGCTTAACGTCCGATGCGGGAGCGGTTAACAACCCGGTCACATGAATGACTGTGCTGCCGTTTCAACCGTTCCTCGCAGTCCACCGTGGCGTCAGCCCCCGTACACGTCATAAGAAGGGCAACCTCCATGCCCCTGCTCCCGCGCCCCGCACCCGCGCCGGACCTCCCCGCACGCAGCTCATCTCCGATCCGTGCCGCAGTCATAGGCGCCGGAATGATCGCCGATGTGCACCGCCGCTCCATCCGCACCGTCGGCGGCCAAGTGGCCGGCGTACTGGCCTCGTCCGCACGACGGTCCGCCGAAGTGGGTTCGGCCTGGTCAGCACGGGGAGAACAGGTCCGCGGCTACCAGGACGCGGATCAGCTGCTGTCCGACCCGGACATCGACGTCGTTCACATCTGCACCCCCAATCACACCCACGCCGACTACGCCGAGCGGGCCCTGGATGCGGGCAAGCACGTGGTGTGTGAGAAGCCACTGGCCGTCTCCGTGGATGAAGCGGAGCGGCTCAGCGCCACCGCGGACCGGGCCCGTACCATCGCCGCCGTGCCGTTCGTATACCGGTATCACCCCTTGATCCGAGAGCTGCGCGCCCGTCGTATCTCCGGGGAGTTCGGTGCATGGCATCTCCTGCACGGCAGCTACCTGCAGGACTGGATGCTGGATCCGGATGCCTCCGGCTGGCGCGTCGATCCAAGGGAGGGCGGCGCCTCGCGGGCCTTCGCGGACATCGGGTCGCACTGGTGCGATCTCGTCGAGTTCGTGTCCGGCGAGCGGTTCACCGAACTGACCGCGTGCGGCAGCGTTGTGGTGCCCGACAGGCCCGTCGCGGGAGCGAAGTCCTTCACCGCGCCGGACACCGGGTCAGCCGTCGGGCGCGCATCCGTTGTCACCGAGGACGCCGCCGCGGTGCTGTTCCGCTCGGAGAACGGGGTGCTCGCCGCCACCGTGATCTCGCAGGTCTCCGCAGGTCGCAAGAACCGGCTCTGGTTCGAGCTCGACGGCTCGGCCGGCAGCGCGGTGTTCGACCAGGAGAACCCCGAGGTGGCCTGGCTCGGCGGCCGGTCCGAATCGCGTCTGCTGCATCGCGGAGCCGGCGACACCTCCCCCGACCAGCAGCGACTCACCGTCGTGCCGCCGGGCCACCCTCAGGGGTACGTGGACTGCTTCGCGGCCTTCACCGCTGATGTGTACGCCGCCATCAACACCGGCGTCACCCCGGAGGGGTTGCCGCTCTTCACCGACGGGCTGCGTTCGACGCGCCTGGTCGACGCGTTCCTGACCGCTTCCGCCACCGGAAACTGGACGAAGGTGAACTGACCATGAACGGGAATCCGAGCGTCGGCGCGACACCCGCCTCCGGGGGAATCAAACTTGGCATGCTCACTGCCTGCCTGCCCTCCTGGGACCTGGAGAAGATCGCCCGGTACGCGGCGGGCCGCGGATACCGGGCCCTGGAGGTCGCCGTCTGGCCGGACACCGGCGGCCGCGATTTCGAGGCCGCGCATCTGCCGGTGGCTCATTTCACCGACGCCGACGCCGAGCGCACCCGTGCCCTGCTCGACATGCACGGACTGGAGTTGTCGGCGTTCGCCTACTACGAGAACCATCTCCACCCGGACCCGGTGCAGCGGGCCTCCCACCGCAGCCATCTCAAGCACGCCGTCGACGCCGCCCAGAAACTGGACGTGCCGTACGTCGGGACCTTCATCGGGCGGGACTGGACGAAGACGGTCGCCGACAACCTGACCGAAGCCGAACGGGTTTTCCCGGAACTCGTCGACTACGCGGGCGAGCGCGACGTCAAACTCATCATCGAGAACTGCGTGATGGAGGGCTGGCATCCGGACGGCTACCCGGGCAACCTCGCCTACTCCCCCGAGCTGTGGGAGTGGATGTTCGATCTGGGGCTCTACCTCAACTGGGACCCGTCGCACCTCACCTGGATCGGCGTCGATCCGGTGAAGACCATCGCACCGTACATCGACCGGATAGTCCACGCCCAGGCCAAGGACGTGGAGCTGCGGCCGGGCGACCGGCAGCGGTGGGGACACTTCGGCCCGGCGCGAGACCGCTCCACCAACCCTTGGGACATGGGCTGGTGGCGCTACCGGGTACCGGGCCTCGGACAGGTCGACTGGCGCTCCGTGATCGACCGGCTGTACGAGCACGGGTTCACGGGCACCCTCTCCGTCGAGCACGAGGACCCTGTCTGGGGCGGCACGCCCGAGAAGGTCGTCCACGGTCTGGACATCGCCCACCGTACGCTCGCCCCGCTGCTGGTCGACTGAGTTCTGCGGCCGCCCTTCACCGCTTCGGGCGCCGGGCCGATCAGCCATCCCCGGACTGTCGCAGGTAGGTGATTCCGAGGTCTGTCCTACCTCTTGACATCTCCGTAGGCTAAATACAATATCACCATAATCATCATGGTTAATCCCGGCATCTCTCCCCGCTGCCAGGGATCACGCATCAGCCTCCGGGACGACTGCAGCCAGTACCGGCCGACCAGCGGCTACGCGACCCTCACCCATCAGTGCCACCGCGAGAGGCGAAGAACCCCCCTCGTGGCGCGACGGCTGACCTCCGCGCCGCCCCTCACCCGCTCTCGCCCCTCGACAGACCATTTCCCCGCCCTTTGATCGCGGGAGCCAACCGCAAGATCACCCCCCTGACGGGGCCGGCAGAGAAAGAGAGTCCGATGGAAAACGACATACGTATCGCCACTTTCGGGATTCGGCACGAACTCGGTCCGCTGTCGCTCGGCTTCCGCTCGCCCGACGGGGAGTTCGTGCGGCAGCAGGTCGTCGACAGCCCCAGAACCCTTCCGCTCGGTGACCTCCCGCAGCGCCTGCGGAGCGCGTTCGGCGTCACTGCTGTCGAGATCATGGATGAGCATCTCAGCGGAGCCCCCGCCGAGGAACGCGCCGCGCTGCGCAGCGCGGTCGACCGGGGAGAGCTCACGTACAGCCTCGCCGCCATCAGCCGTTACGTCGGTGACGCCGACGCCGGCCGGCGCGCGGAGGACCTGGCCGAGGTCGAACGCATCATCAGGCAGTCCGCCGAAGCCGGCGCACAGTCGGCACGAGTGATCCTGCTGCCGCCGCCCATCGTTCCCCAGGTGCCCCTCGCCTCCAACGCCGCCCTCGTGGACACGCTCCGTCACCTCGTCGGCGTCGCCCAGGCGGCGGGGGTCTCCCTGCTCATCGAGAACGACGACGAGATGACGTCGGTCCCCGAGAATGTGGAAGCCCTTCTCGACGGTGTGGGCCCGGACCTCGGATTCGTGCTCGACACAGGCAACCTGGAGCCCGTCATGTCCGAGGTGGTCGGCAGTGTCACCGAGGGACGTGAACTCGGCGACGTCCAGGACGCCGAACAGACCTACCAGGCGATCGAAGCACTCCTGCCACGCGCTCAGGTGGTCCACGTGAAGACGTACGGATTCCACGACGACAAGCGCTCGAAGGTCTACGACCTCGACCGGGTACTGCAGATCATCGCGGACAGCGGTTTCGCGGGACCGCTCACCATCGAGTACGGCGGCGCGGACTCCTCGGTCGCCGATGACACGATCCGGCAGACCGTCGCACGCATCCGGGCCACAACCCCCTCTGCGCGGACCGAGCAGGTGGAGGCGTGATGACAGCGCGGTTCGTGGACAGCTCACCAGAAGGCGGGCTGCCGAAAGAGGTCGATCTCCTGGTCATCGGCAGCGGTCCGATCGGCTCGGCCTACGCGAGGATCGTCTCCGAGCGTGTACCCGGCGCCCGGGTCCTCATGATCGAGGCCGGCCCGCGTCTCACGGAGATTCCCGGCACGCATGTCCTCAACATCCAGGACCCCACGGAACGCGCCCGCGCCGTGCGGCTGTCCGAAGGACGTACGCCCGAGGAAGAGCGCACCTCCATGAGGGCACACTTCGACGCTGAGGCGACCGGGCTCGCGGCGGCGGCCGGCACCTTCTTCGTCGGCCCGGCGGCGTCCCGCGCCGGCAACGGACTGCTCCCGGCCCTGGCGGCCTCCCGCAACGTCGGCGGAATGGGCAGTCACTGGGGTACGGCGTCGCCCTACCCCCGGGGACGCGAGCGGGTCGGCTTCATCCCGCGGGACGAGTGGGACGCGGCGCTGGACAAGGCCAAGCAGCTGCTCGCCGTGAGCGAGGAGCCGCTGACCGACAGCCCCGAGTGGCAGGAGTGCCTCGACCGGCTCGGGAAGGAGTTCAACGACGAACTGGACCCCGACGGCCCGGTGCGGAACATACCGCTCGCCTGCCGGAGGGACCCCGACGGCACCCTTCACTGGTCCGGTTCCGACACGGTCCTCGGTGACCTGGCCACCCGGCCCCGTGAGACGTTCGCGATAGCCGCGGACACCCTCTGCCGTCAGCTGACTGTGGAAGGCCGTCGCATCACCGGCGCGGTCCTGGAACACCGGCCCACCGGAAACACCGAGCGCGTCTCGGCGAAGGTGGTGGTCGTGGCCGGCGACGCTCTGCACACCCCGCAGTTGCTGTTCGCTTCCGGCATCCGCCCCCGGGCGCTGGGCCGCTACTTCAGCGAGCACGTGCTCGTGGGCACCACGCTCACGCCCGCCGGCCTGGACGCCACATCCGACCTGACCATCCTCCACGCGGACGGCACGTCCAGTGGCGTGGGGTGGATCCCGCTCCCCCAACACGGGGAACTGCACGGTCAGTTCCGGCAGTCCGTCATCCGCTCCGAGGGCTCGGACCGTGGCACGGGGCTGGTGCTGTTCTCCTTCATGTTCGCCAAGGAGGCACGCCCCGAGGACCGGATCTGGTTCTCGGAGACCGAGCGCGACCCCCACGGAATGCCGGCCATCCGGTACGACTACGCGTACACCCCGCACGACCTGGAACTCATCGAGCAGGCCAAACGTCAGGTCGCCCGCGCCGCCGGCGCACTCGGCGCCGACCGCCCGACCATCATGGTCCAGCCGGGCGGCACGTCGTTGCACTACCTCGGCAGCACCCGTATGGGCCCGGCGGACGACGGCACCTCCGTGTGCGACAGCCACTCCCGTGTCTGGGGTTACGACAACCTCTACCTGGGAGGCAACAACGTCATCCCGACGCCGGTGGCCTGCAACCCCACCCTGACGTCGATGCTGCTGGCCTGCCGGGGGGCGGAACAGGCCGCCTCGCTCACCGCGTCCTCGCTGTGACTCGGTGATCCCTCCGGACTGAAGCCGTACGCCGACACCCCACGGGACCGGCGATCGCACGTCGTACGGCACCCCCCCCCATCACGAGATACCCCTCGTTCTCCCGGACCGATGCGGTGTGTGCGCTGTGCGCCACCGATCGACCGCGCAGGTCCGGACGGGATCGCCCGCGCTTGCGGGCATCCGTGTCGCACACCGTCGTGCCCACCTCTGGGAGAGCCATGCCCACCACAGAACCCGCCGCCGTCGAGGCACAGCCGTCGCTGATCAGCGCGGACAGCCGTCCCCGCCTTCCCCTGCTCCACCGAGCGGTCTACGGACTCGGGGACTTCGCCGGCGGCATGATCTGGAACACCACCATCGCCTACCTCGCCATCTTCTACACCGACACCGTGGGCATCGCGGCCGGCGCCGTCGGCATCCTCATGGTCGGCGCACGCGTCCTCGACGCCGTCATCGACCCGGTGATAGGCGCGCTGGCCGAGCGGACACACAGCCGAAACGGCCGCTTCCGCCCCTGGATGCTGTACGGCATGTTCCCGCTGGCGGCGTTCTCGGTCCTCGTCTTCACCGCCCCGTTCTCCGGTGACTCCGCGGCCGCCGTCGCATGGGCCACCCTCACCTACATGATCCTCGGCATCCTGTACTCCGCGGTCAACGTGCCGTACGGAGCACTCGGCGCCGCCATGGCGGAGACCCCGGCCGACCGAACCTCCCTGAGTTCCTTCCGCTACATCGGTTCGAATGCCATCGGCATCCTGCTCGGACTGATCACGGTCCCGCTCATCACCTTCTTCAGCCGGTCACAGGACGGGGACTCCGCGACCGCCGGCGGGTACACGATCACCCTCGCGATCTTCGCCGCGGTCTCGCTGCCGCTGCTCTACGCCGTGTTCGCGACTTCGCGGGAAACCATCACACCGGTCCGGCCCAAGCAGCCACCGATTCGCGTCACGATGCGCGCCGTCCTGACCAACCGCCCCCTCATGGTGTTCCTCGTGGCCACCCTCCTTATCGTCATCTCCTACTTCGGACGTATGGGGGTGGTGATCTACTTCTACGAGTACAACGTCGGTGACTCGGCGCTCCTCCCGCTCCTGATGAGCCTGCCCTGGTTCGCAGCGATGATCGGTACCTTCGCTTTCACCCGGTTCGCACGGCATCTCGGCAAGCGCAACATGCTCATCGTCTCGCTCGTCGTTCAGGTGCTCGCGCTCGTCGCGCTGTATCTCGTCGACCCGCACAGCACGTCCCTGGTCGTTCTCTTCACCGCGCTCCACGGGCTGGCCGGCTTCAGCATGGCACTGCTGATCTCGATGATCGCCGACGTGATCGACCACGGTGAGCAACAGACCGGTATCCGCTCCGACGGCACGATCTACGCCGTCTGGAGCTTCGGAACGAAACTCGCGAGTGCCGTCAGCGCCGCCGGGGTCGGCCTGCTCGGACTCCTCGGCTACCGGCCGAACTCCGCACAGACCTCCGAGGCGCTCGGCGGTATCAGCTTCGTCGTCAACCTTCTGCCCGCCCTGGTGGGCGTCGCCGCCATCCTGGTCCTCCTCGGATACAAGCTGACGGACCGTGATGCCGTTAATGTTCGGAACGAGTTGAGCAGCGCTGCTCGCGCCGCGCGCGAGGCCCGCTGAGAGGTCTGCTCCCGGCTGCATCCTGATGTCCATGCTGGCGTTGCCCCACCCGCCCGGGGCCCCAGGTCTCCGGGCCCCGGGACCCCGGGCGGGTCGAAAGCGCCGCCCGTTGCCGTCGGCAGCCCGGCGCAGTCGGGCGGCGATAAGGCCCGGGAAACCGCGGAACTCCCGGCGTTTGTCTCCCGTGCCCGCTCTCCCACAGCGTCCATCCTGGAATGAGATTGTCGCGCGATACGGAATAGTGACCGTCATTGTGGAACTGGAGCGGAGGGGATGACAGCGCGCCGAGGTATGGACATGCATCCGGCCGAGACAAGCAAGGGCCCCTACGGCAGTAGATTCCCGGGTGTCGCCGGACAACCGCCCGCGCGTCGCCGCGCGGGCGGCCGTTTCGTTCGTCGACGGCGCCAGCATGCTTGACGTCAGTCTCGGAAGGCGAAGAGATCCGCATACGGCCGCATAGAGGACAATCCGCTGCCGTCGGCAGTGAAGTCGAGGAGGGTCCGCCACATCAGCCCCACCCGGTGATCCGCCCACACGGCCTGAACAGGGTCGATACGGAAGAACGCCTGCTGCCCCTCTTCCGGCCCCTTGACCTGATCGAACATCCCCGATTCGGCGGCCCACGGGAACTGCTCACGGCTGAGCCGGGCCGCCAGGGCGATCTCGTCCGGCGCGACCACCAGGGCCGCCCTGCCCTTGACCTGGAGGGAACGGGTCTCGAAGCGTTCGTCGTAGCCTCCCGGCGGAAGGTGGTTCGCTACGTAGCTGACCCGCTCGTCCGCGACCATCTCCGAGCGCTTTCGGGTCCGGGCGAAGGTGTGCACGTAGACACGTAGTCCGTCAGCGGCGATGTGCATCGTGGACGCGGACGGAGCTCCGTGCCCGTCCAACACGGCCAGCGTGGCGATCTCCTCGGTACGGAGGAGATCAGTGATGGTTTCCTCGATCTGCTCCAGGCTCGGTTCGGTGCGCGGCATGAGACCTCCAGAGACGAAAGGTCCGCCCGAGTCTGGCGGACTGACCGAGAAAACAGGACAATGGTCCTCCCATGCAAGACATGTGCAGTCAGATGTTTCTTCTGGCCGTCGGCACCGCCCCCTCACTCCTCACCGACGACCGTGGTCGTGTCGTGCTCGGCGACGAGCCGCAGGAGGGTCGCCTCGTCCCGCTCGTCGAGGGCGTCGACCATCGCGCCATGCAGCCTCCAGCGGTCGCGGATGTGCTGTGCCAGAGGAACGTCGACCTGCGGCCGGACCGCTCGGGCATGACGTTCGACCAGCTCCAGAAGGGCCACATAGAGCGAACACAGGAGGGAGTTGGGAGTGATGTCGGCGACCCTGGCATGCAACCGCCAGTTGGCGAGCACGAACTCGTCCGCGTCGCCCGCAGTCGCGGCCGCGGCCATGCCCTCCAGACATGCACGGAGGTCCTTGACGTCGGCCGGGGAGGCATGCCACAACGCGTCCTGCCAGAGAAGCGGTTCGAGAGCGTTGCGGATGCGCAGCGCCTGCGCGACATCACCCTGGGAGCCATCGAGGGCCAGTACGGAGTGGGCGAGCCGCGTCATCGGGGTCTGCTCGGCGGCGAACAGGCCGCCGCCCGGGCCGCGCTGCGCGGTCACCACTCCCCGGGTCTGGAGCAGGCGCAGCGTCTCGTTGAACGTCCCGACGGACACCCCGCAACGGGCCCGGAGCTCTTCCTTCGTTCCCAGACGCGTACCAGGAGCGACGCGCGCGGCCAGTTCGGCCACGGCGTCCGCAGCGGCCTCGGCACGGGACGCACCCCCCGCCTGCCCCCACTCGGCGCGTCGCAGTGCCGGTGGATCGACCCCCCTGCTCGCGTCCGCACCACGACGCCGGGCGCCTTCCTTGCGTGCCGCCACAGCCACTCCGCTCTTCGACCGGTTCCGGGAAAATCATTATGGCGAATACAGTCGCACCTCTTGACGCCCCGCGTAACCCGGATGCAGCATCACCGTAATCATTATGACGAATGGAGATCTTCATGATCCCCTCCTTCGGTGAGCAGGCATTCCGCGATCTCATGGCCGGTGTCTGCGCCCCGGTCACCATCGTCACCGCCACTGCGGAGGGTCTCCCCCACGGCACGACGGTCAGCGCCTTCGCTTCGCTGTCGCTGCGCCCACCCATGGTGACCGTGGCTCTTGACCGCGGATCCAGAGTCCTGTCCCACCTCACCGCCACCGGACGCTTCGGGGTGAACGTCCTCGCCCGGACCCAGGACGATCTCGCCCTGGGTTTCGCCCGCCGTGGGGCCGACCGCTTCGCCGGCGTGGACTGGCACTTCGATCACGGCCTCCCCCGGCTCCACTCGGCCCCGGGATGGCTGGCGTGCGAGGTGGCTCAGACCGTGGACGGCGGCGACCACGTTCTGATCCTCGGCCTGGTCACCCACGCGAAAACGACGCCGGCGGCGCCGCTCGTCTACGGGCACCGCACCTTCGGCACCCACTCCGCCTTCGCCGACCGCCCGCGCCACACGATCCGCGAACACGTCGCAGCCTGCGCACGCTGATCGCTCCTCCCGCTCGGACCAGGGACCCCTTGTCCCGCCGATGACAGAAAGAGCGCACCACGATGACGACTCACGAGGACCTCGTCGCCCGCGCCGCAGCCCTGCGGCCACTGCTGCGTGAGCACGCGGCCGCCACGGAGACCGGCCGCCGGGTGCCGGACCCGGTGATCGACGCCGTCGCCGACGCCGGCCTGTTCAAGCTCGCCACTCCTCGCCGGTACGGCGGCTACCAGACGTCCATGCGCACCATGCTCGACGTGTCGGCCGCCCTGGCCGAGGGTGACGGCTCCACCTCCTGGGTGGTCACCCTCGTCAACGTCTGCAACTGGCTCACCAGCCTCTTCCCCTCCAAAGCCCAGGACGACGTGTTCGGCGCCAACCCCGACGCCCGGGTCACCGGGGTACTCAGCCCGACCTCCACGACGACCAAGGTCGACGGCGGATGGCAGGTCTCGGGGCGCTGGTACTACAACTCAGGCTCCTCGCACTCCGACTGGGCCGTGCTCGGTGTTCCGCTCACGGACGCGGACGGCGCGGTGGTGGACCAAGGACTCGCACTCGTGCCCCGCGGTGACCTCGCCCTGGAGGACACCTGGTTCGTCGCGGGGATGAAGGGCACCGCGAGCAACTGTCTGATCGCCGAGGACATCTTCGTGCCCGAGCACCGGGTCATGTCCGTGCCCGCCGCCATCGAGGGTGGCTATCCGACCGAGCACACGGACGAGGTCCTGTCCCGTTCCGCCTTCGTGCCCATCCTGGCCCTCGTTCTGGCCGGCCCCCAACTGGGTCTGGGCCGCGCGGCCCTCGAATACGTCACGGAGAAGGCCTCCCGCAAGCCCATCTCGTACACCTTCTACGAGACGCAGGCCGAGTCGGTCGCCGTGCAGCTGCAGATCGCCGAAGCAGCCCTGCGGATCGACACCGCCACGCTCCACGCGCAGCGCGCCGCCTCCGAGATCGACCAGGCGGCGCAGCAGGGCACGTACCTCGACTTCACCCAGCGTGCCCGGGTGCGGGCGGACACCGGCTGGGCCATCCAGAACGTGCTGGAAGCGATCAACACCCTCGTCAGCGTGCACGGCGCCGGCTCCTTCGCCGACGTCAACCCCCTGCAGAGGATCTGGCGTGACGCCAACACAGCGGGCCGGCACGCGGTCGCCGCGCCGACGGTCGCGTTCGAGGTGTACGGCAAGGCCCTGCTCGGCATCGACGAGAAGATCACCCCCCTCGTGTGACCAGTCGCACGCCCCCCACCCCCTCAGAGGAGCAGCACGTGCGTACCGCCAACCTGTCCGGCCGTCTCGTCATCATCACCGACAACGACACTGCCGTCGACGTCGAGCAGGCCAGTGACGGCCGGTTCGGTCCCGACCCCCAAGAGGTCTACGAGCGCTGGACCGCCTTCCGTACCTGGGCCGTGAGCGCCGAGCTGCCCGCGGGGCGGCCCTTCGCGGCCACGGACCTCGGCTCCCCCGCCCCCTCTCCGCGTCAGGTGCTCGCCGTAGGGCTCAACTACCGTGCGCACGCCGACGAGTCAGGCTTCGCGGTCCCCGACACCCTGCCGCCCGTGTTCACCAAGTACGTCTCCAGCATCACGGGCCCCGTCACCGAAGTCCGGCTCCCGGAAAGGGGCCACACGGACTGGGAGGTCGAGCTCGTCGCCGTCATCGGCGAACCGGCCCATCGGGTCGGTGAGGACGACGCCTGGTTGCACATCGCGGGACTCACCGTGGGCCAGGACATCTCGGAGCGCATCACCCAGCTCACCGGTCCGGCGCCTCAGTTCGGCCTGGGCAAGTCCTTCCCCGGATTCACCCCGATGGGGCCGTACCTGGTCACGCCGGATGCTCTGGCCGACAGCGACGACCTCGAACTGGGCTGCTCGATCAACGGCGAGGAGGTACAGAAGGGCCGGACCAGGGACCTCATCTTCTCCGTGCCCGCGCTGGTGGCCCGGCTGTCGGCCGTCCTTCCCCTGCTGCCCGGTGACGTCATCTTCACCGGCACTCCCGCAGGTGTCGGGATGGGACGTACTCCGCAGCGCTGGCTCGCCGACGGTGACGTTCTCGTGAGCCACGTCCAGGACATCGGCGAGCTCCGCCAGACCTTCCGCGCCTGAGCCGGCTCACCCACGACCACGCGATTCCCGCGTTCAGGAGTTCACCATGGCCCTGCACCGTCTGTCCTCGATCGTCATGGGTGTCCCCAACACCGCCCAGACCGCCGCCTACTACACCGACTTCGGGCTCGCACCCGAAGGGGACGGCTGGTTCACAACGCGTGACGGAGGACGCCAGCTGCAGGTCGTCCACGCACCCACGCGCCGACTCGTCGAGATCACCGTGGGCGTCGACTCCCCCGACGACCTCTCCGTCACCGCTGCCCGACTGGACCGGCTGGGTGTTTCCGCCCGGCAGGAGGCCGGCACCCTCACCGCCTACGAGAAGATCACCGGCGTCCGCGCCGTCCTCAGGGTGGAACCCCGCGTCACACAGCCGGATACCCCGCCCACCCCCTACAACGGTCCCGGCCGCACCGAACGCATCGGGACCCGCGCCCCGGCCTTGCTGCGCGAGAGCCCGGTCCGGCCCCGGAAGCTGGGTCACGCGGTCCTGGGCACCACCGACTTCGAGGCCACCACCGGCTTCTTCCGCGACGGCCTCGGCTTCAAGGTCTCCGACCTGATGGGTGACGTCGGCGCCTTCCTGCGCTGCTCCACCGACCACCACAACGTCCTCGTGCTCGCCGCGCCGGTGGCGTTCCTGCACCACACCTCCTGGCAGGTCGACGATGTGGACGAGGTGGGCCGCGGTGCCGCGGCCATGCTGGAGGACCACCCCGAACGCCACGTGTGGGGCCTGGGCCGCCATCACGCCGGCTCCAACTTCTTCTGGTACCTCAAGGACCCGGCCGGCAACTTCTCCGAGTACTACTCGGACCTGGACTGCATCGTCGACGACCAGCTGTGGAAGCCGGAAGTCTTCGACGGCGCCAAGGGCCTGTTCAACTGGGGGCCGCCCCCGCCCCCCTCGTTCATCAAGCCCGACGACCTGGCCGGACTGATGACCGGCTCCCACAGCACCTGACCGGCTCCCGGAGGAGTTCACATGATCGAGCTCAAGGACCTCGACCCCTCGGCCCCGTTCCTGGCGCAGCTCCAGGGCCCGGACGACGGACAGCCCGTCACCCTCGTCAACACCTTCCTGGCTCCAGATGGACAGACCGACAAGGTCATCGACGTCTGGCGCCAAGATTCCCTGATCATGAAGGCACAGCCCGGCTTCGTCTCCGCCCAGTTGTACCGAGGCGCCGGCGACAGCCACCTCCTGACGAACGTGGCCGTCTGGGAGACCCTGGCCTCTCTCAGAGACGCGTTCATGACCCAGGAGTTCCAGAGCACGCTGACGCTCTACCCGGACGGCTCGATCTCCCACCCGGTCGTGATGCGCACGGCAGCGGTGCCGGGAGTGTGCGTCGCCTGAGCCCGCGGGCTCGCCGGACATCCTCCCTGACTGGACTACGAGAACGACGAAATCCGCGTCGAGTGGCAGACGACGGACATTCGGCAGCCGTTCGGCCCCGCGACTGTGACGTGGACGAGGCCTCCCACCAGCTCGCCGGCGAGCACACCCCGATGACCTCGCTCGGCGTGATTCGAAGCCGGCTCGTCGAGTTCATCAGCCCCAAGCCGCACCCCCCTCCGTTGCAGGTCCGTGGTGGCCGGAGGGGCATTCCGGCTCCCGCCGCTCTGACCCTGCTTTGCGGAAGGAGCACGAGCAGGGTGCTCAACGCTTCCCGATGGCCGTCACCGGAGCTACGCGCACCTGCAAGATCGGCCCCGCGATACTTCGGCGCCGTTGGCCCGGACGAACCAACCGTGCACAGGGCCGGCCACATGGCACAGGGCGGCATCAGTCCCGCATGCCTTCGGCGCCCGGCCAGGTCGGTGGTGACAGGACAGCGACCGTGTTGGCCGTTGCGCACCAGCCGACGGCTTACGGCGCCGCGACCCGACGAAAGGACAGTAATGAAGAACCAGATCCGGCTGGCCGCCTTGGGGATCAGGGAGGAACTCGGCCCGGTGTGGGTCGACTATCGCGCACCGAGCGGTGAGATGGCCTCGATCCAGGTCGTGCACAGCCCGAAGTCCCTCTCGCTGGACCAGGTCCCGCGCCGTACGAAGAAGGGATTGGGTCTGTCGTCGGTCGAGCTCATGGAGCAACAGCTCACGGCGGCCACCACAGAGGAGCGCGCGGTCTTGCCTGCGGTTCTGGCCCGCGAGAACGTGTCGGTGAGCCTCGTCTGGATCAGCCGGTGTATCGCTGACGCGGACGACCGCCACCGGGCCGAAGACCTCGAATGGGCGGATCGGCTCATCTCGCTGGCCGCGGAGGCTCAGGCCGAGCAGGTGGGAGTCCTCCTCATGCCGCCGCCTTTCGTCCCCCCAGTGACACTGGCCTCCTTCAAGGTGATCGTCGAGACCCTGCGGGGGCTCATCGCCACCGCGCAGGCGGCAGGCGTGCGACTGATGCTCGAAAACGCCGATCCGTACACCGCGGATCCGGCGAAGTTGACCCCGCTGCTCGACGCGGTGGGTCCCGAGCTGGGCCTGGTCCTCGACACGGGCAACCTCGAGCCCGTAATGAGCACGGCGGCCGAGGCCTTCATGACGGGTCGCGAACCGGATGACCTCATGGACGCCGACCCCGCGTACGAGGCGATCCAGGCGCTCCTCCCGCGAGCCGAGGTGGTGCACGTCAAGACGTACGGATTTCACCCCGACGGTCACTCGAAGCTGTACGACCTCGACCGAGTCCTGCGGATCATCGCCGACAGCGGATACGAGGGCCCGCTCACCATCGAATACGGGGCATTCGACGCCGAGGCCGCGGAGAGCGCGATCAAGCGCACGGCTGAGCTGATTCGGGCAGCCGCCCCGGCGACTGCCTGATCCACATCTGGCCGTCTTCCCGCCGGGACGCGACCGTGCGTGCCGGGGTGACGCGGAGCCGGCCCGCACGCTCGGACCACTCGGATCGACACACCGTCGGTCCGGTCGGCCGCGCGGCGCGAGCACAGCCGACCAGTGACACGGCCACCGTGACGATGCGTCGGCATGCGGCCATGCCGGTATCTGCTCGCGGGGAGGTCCCGTCCGCAGTCCGACGGGCCCCCGGTGGAGTGGCTGAATCTCCTACCGAATCTCAGTCCCCGACGACCGCCAGCTGGCCGCTGATGAGTTCAGCGGCACGGCGGACCGCTGTGACCACCTCGTCGAGCCGTCGGTCCGGGACCCTGTGTTCCAGTGCGGCGACGCTCAGCGCGGCCACCACGCCCCCGGACAACCCGCGTATCGGGGCGGCGATACCGAGGATGTCGGCGTCGAGTTCGCCCCGGCTGACGGTGAACCCGTCCTGCCGGATCTGAGTGAGCCGTGCCATGAGATCGTCGACGTCCGTCATCGTGCGCGCGGTGAACCGCTGCAGCCTCTGAGACTCCAGCAGCTCGCGGCACTCCTGCTCGGGCAGCCAGGCCAGCAGCGCCAGGGCGGAGGCCCCGGCATTGGCCGGGAGCACGCTGCCGCGTTCGTAGGAGATCCGCACCGGATGCTCCGCCTCGCATCGCTCCACGCAGATGGCAGCGCCTCCGGCACGGCGGGTCAGCAGTACCGTCTCGCCGACCTCACTACACAGCTCCCGCATCAGGGGCAGGGCGATCTCCGACAGCCCGTACCCCCGACGTGCCAGGCGCGCCAGTTCCAGAACACGCAGGCCGAGCCGGAACCCGCCCTGGGGGTCCTCTTCCAAAAAACCGCTGCCGACCAGGCTCTGGAGGTAGCGGTAAGCGGTCGAGCGTGCCGTCCCCAGAGCGGTCGCCACTTCCTGGCCGGAGAGGGACAGCTTGTCCTGCGAGAACAGTCCCAGGATGTCGAGCGCACGATCCGCGGTCGAGTTGCGTTCCCGGTACTGGCCCGCCGGAGTGGCCTTTTCTGACTTACGTCCTGTCATGCAGGACATCGTACGGGTACCGTGTGCAGCTTTTCGCGTTCAGCCGATCCCCATGCGCGCCGCTCGGAGCGAGAGGTCTTCGGCCGCCTGGCACACGCTCTCGATGTGGTGCGGCACTTCCCCTTGCGGCACCCGGTGGGAGAAGGCCGCCACACTGAGTGCACCGACAATGTTGCCGTTCTCCCCCCTCACCGGAGCCCCGATCCCGAGCACGTCGGGGTCGAGTTCGCCATGGCCCACCGCGTATCCCTGCTCCCGAATCTCGGTGAGGCGGGCACGCAGCGCCGCGGGATCGGCGTGGGTGGCGTCGGTGCAGCGGGGCAGCGGGCCGGCCAGGAGTTCGTCGAGTTCTGCCGCCGGCGCCCAGGCGAGCAGGGCCAGCGCGGAAGCTTCCGCGTTGATGGCCAGGATCTCCCCGCGCCCGTAGGAAAGGCGCAGCGAGGTGCCCGCGTCCTCGCGTTCCAGGCATACGACCGTGCCACCGGTTCTGCGGGTGAGCAGGGCGGGCATACCGGTGCGCTTCACCAGCCTGCGCATGATGGGCCGCGCCAGGTCCGACAGCCCCATGCCCTTGCGCGCCAGGCGCGCGAGATCGACGACCCGGGGCCCGAGCCGGAATCCGGAGCCGTCCCTCTCCTCCAGGAAGCCGTTGCCGGTCAGGCTCTGCAGGTACCGATAGGCGGTCGACCGGGCCACTTCGAGACGGGCCGCCACGTCGGCGGCGGAGAGGGCGAGCCGGTCGTCGTCGAACATGAGGAGGATGTACAGCGCCCGGTCGGCGGTCGCGTTCCGCCCTCGACGCCCTGCTCGATTCCTGTTTTTCGAGAGCTAGATCCTGGCATGCAGGCAACCTAGCCGGGAGGTGAGGCGGTCGGCTCTGATCTACTGGACCGGCTGGTACGCGGCGCCGCCGTCGCTCAGCAGCCGTTCGGCTTCCGCGTAGATCTCCTCCGGCGAGAGGCTGAAGTCCATGGTCTTGCGGAAGGGCTGCCGCACGTCTCGTTCGATGCGCAGGTAGACCTCGTTGCGGTTCCCCTCGGGGTCGAAGAAGTAGATCCCGAAGGCGTTGCCGTGCGTCACCTCCTGCTGAACCTCGACCCCTTCCTCCTCGAAGCGCCGGTGGAAGGTGCGGATGTCCTCGATCGACTCCACACGCCAGGAGATCTGGTGCTGCTGCTTGTCGCCGACGGGAGAGGTTCGTCCGGACTGGAGTACGAACTCGTGATGCTCCTCGTCGGGCCGCGCGCTGAAGAAGACGATCTGCAGACCCTCGTCCTCGTCCGTCACGCTCAGCCCCATGACGCGCTCATAGAAATCCCGCATCTTCGGCAGGTCGTAGACCCACAGCCCCGTGTGGCCGAGTCCGGTGATAGCCATGCCGCCACTTCCTTCATGTCTCATTTTACAGGACATAGGTCCTGCTTTTCGCAACTAGAGTACGATCGACCTCGGAATCAGTCAATGAAGGAAGAGGTGCACCAGATATGCGACTGGCGACTTTGCGGACGAGCGACGGAACCCGAGCCGCTCGGCGCGACGGGGACTCCTACGTCCTGCTCCCCCACGCGAACGTGGGGGACCTGCTGAACTCGGGCGCCGACTGGGCCAGGGCGGGCGCCGCTGCCGGAAGCGAGCGCGTCAGCGCCGCCGAGGCCGTCTTCGCCCCCGTGGTGCCGCATCCGAACAAGATCGTCTGCCTCGGCCTGAACTACGCCACGCACATCAAGGAGATGGGACGGGACACCCCGCGCCACCCCACGCTGTTCGCGAAGTACGACGGCTCCCTCATCGGCGCCGACGACCCGGTCACCCTGCCCACGGTGAGCGACACCGTGGACTGGGAGGCGGAACTGGCCTTCGTCATCGGCCGGGCCGCCCACCATGTCCCGAAGACCGAGGCCCTCGATTACGTGGCCGGCTACACCGTCGCCAACGACGTGACGGTTCGCGAGTACCAGCGCCGCACCCGGGAGTTCCTGGCGGGCAAGACCTTCGAGGCGACCACGCCCCTGGGGCCCGAACTGGTCACCGCGGACGAGTTCGGTGGCAAGGAGCCGGACCTGGAGATCCGCTGCGAGGTGGACGGCGAGGTGATGCAGATCTCCCGCACGTCGGACCTGCTGTTCGGGATCGCGGACATCATCGCGTACATCAGCGACATCATCACGCTGCTGCCGGGCGACGTGATCCTGTCCGGCACGCCAGGAGGTGTCGGCGACGGGCGTGACCCCAAGGTCTACCTCAAGGAGGGCCAGACCCTCAGGACCGTCATCGAGGACCTGGGCGAGACCCGCAACGTGTGCGTCCGCGAGACGCGAGGCTGAGGCTCGTCCGCCGTGCGGAGCCGACGACGTCGAGCTCCGCACGCACATGGAACGTTGCACGAGTATTGCTTAACAGGACACTAGACCTGAAAATCAGGTCAACTGGGCGTCGTGATCACGCTGCGCCGGAGCACTCCCGGCCCGGTGCACGCTTCCTCGGTGGCGCCCCTCTCCATTAGGAGCCGCACGTGTCCTCGCTCTCCGCCTTCCCTGGCCCCTCCTCCCCAGGTGGCTCTCCCCTCCCGGCCAAGCCACTCGGCGTGCTGGCGCTGGCCTTCCTCATCCTCTTCATCGACGGCTACGACCTCTTCACCCTCGGCACGGTCGGACCCGCACTCCTGCGGCACGGTGCCTGGGGTAGTGAGATCACCGCAGGCACACTCGGCATGCTCGGAAGCGTCACCGGCATCGGCATGATTCTGGGATCGGCTGCGGCCGGTCGTGCAGGCGACCGGTTCGGCCTCCGGCTGCCGCTGGTCACCGCCCTGGCGTTGATCTCGGTGTCGATGCTGCTGTCGGCCCTCGCCCCGGGACTGCCGGTGTTCATCGGCGCCCGCGTCCTCACTGGCCTCGGGGTCGGCGCCCTGGCCCCCCTCGTGGGGGCTTTCGTCACCGCCCGCGCTCCGCGGCGGCGCCGGACGCTGTACATCGCCGTCGCTATGGCAGCCCTCGGCCTCGGCGGGGCCGTCTCCGCCTATCTCGGTCGCGCGCTGCTGCCAGAGACGGACTTCCGGTGGATGTTCGCTCCCGGCGTCCTGCCTCTGCTTCTCGTCCCGTTCCTGCTGCGGTTCCTGCCGCAGCAGGAACCTCCGGCGGCGAACGCGTCGCGGAGCACGGACCCGGCCTACCGTTCCCGGGCTCTGCTGGACAAGGACCGCCGCCGCGTCACGGTGCTGCTGTGGGTGGCGTCCTTCATGTCCATCGCCCTGATCTACTCCACGAGCAACTGGCTGCCCTCCGTCATGCTGAAGGCGGGGTACGACCTGAACTCGGCACTGGAGTTCTCCACCGCCTTCACGGTGGGCGCGAGCGTGGGGACCACAGCCCTGTCGCTGTTCGCCGACCGTGGTCATCTCCGCGTGGTGACACTGGGGGGATTCCTCCTGGCCGCGTGTGCGCTCCTCGCGCTGAGCACCCCCCAGCCACGTCCTGTCCTGCTGCTGCTCTCGGCACTGGCGGGAGTCGGCTCCCTGGGCACCCAGAGCCTGGTGGTGGGCTGCATGGCGGCGAGCTATCCGCCCCAGCTGATCGGCACCGGTATGGGCTTCGGCCTCGCGGTAGGACGGTTCGGCGCCATCGTGGGCCCGAGCTATCTCGCAGCCGTCACCACCTGGGTCGCCTCTCCCAAGGCCGGGTTCTACGCGTTCACCGTGCCGGCCGTGTTCGGAGCGGTGGCCGTGGCCTCCCTGCCGAGAACGCGGGCAGCGGAGCGGACACGGGTGCCCCTGGCCACTGCCCCCGATCCTCGGTCCCCGGTGACCGACTGACGTAAAGGCCTGCCTCAGGACAGTCGCGCCGCGGCCGGTGACACCGGCCGCGGCGCGAAGGTGACGTCCGCTGTGCGAGGGCCCCCGTGCCCCACCACGGTAGCCCTCGTCAGCCGACGCGGGGGGTGTGAACCAGATGCTTGATCTCCTGGAACTCCGCCAGAGCCCGGGGGCCGTTGAGCCTGCCGACGCCGCTCTGCTTGAATCCGCCTTCTTCGAACTGGTCGCGGATCACGCCCCAGCCGTTGATCCAGACGGTTCCGGCGTCGAGGCGCCGCCCGACCCGCAGCGGCCGGTCGACGTCCCGGCTCCAGACCGAGGCGGCGAGGCCGTACTCGGTGGCGTTCGCCCGGTGGACGGCATCGTCCTCGTCGTCGAACACCTCGAAGGTGGCGACCGGCCCGAACACCTCCCGCTGGATGAGCGGGGCCGCGAGGTCGTCCACCTCCACCAGACTCGGCCGCACGTAAGCGTCGTCACCCTCGGGGTCAAGCAACCCGCCTCGTACGAGAACCCGGCCGTAGTCGGCGGATTCGGCGATCAGGGAGTCGATGCGCAGGGCCTGCGCCCGGTCGATGACCGGGCCCAGGCCTGCTCCCGGATCCGCATCCGGGCCGACCGCGACCGCCTCCAGAGCGGTAATCAGCCGCCCGCGCAGCTCGTCGGCCACCGCCCGCTGGACGAGGATGCGGCTGCCGGCCATGCAGAACTGGCCGGAGAAGGTGGTGATGGCAGCGGTGAGCACGGGAACGACCGCGTCCAGGTCTGCGTCGTCGAAGACGACCATCGGGGACTTGCCGCCCAGTTCGAGCGAGCAGCCCTTCAGGTGCCGGGCGGCCTGCGCCATGATGACACGGCCGACGGCGGTCGAGCCGGTATAGCTGACGACGTCGGTACCGGGATCGGAGACGAGAAGGGGCGCGCCCTCGTTCCCCGACTCGGTGAAGGCGTTGACGACACCGGCCGGCAATGCGCCGGTCTCGGCGATGATCTCGTAGAGCAGGCCGTTGGTCAGCGCGGTCTGGGCGGGCATCTTCATCGCCACGGTGCAGCCAGCGGCCAGGGCCGGGGCGAAGGAGCGCACCGCCAGGATGACGGGAGAGTTCCACGGGACGATGACGGCGGCGACGCCGACGGGCTGGTGGATCGTCATCGAGTAACTGTGCGGGCTGGTTTCCGCGGCGCGGCCGGTGTCGGTCAGGGCGAGGGCGGCGTTGTAGCGCAGCTTGGGGATGGCGGAGTCGATCTCCATGGCCGCATCCGCTCGCCGTTTGCCGTTCTCAAAGGAGAGCAGATCGACCAGTTCGTCGCGCCGGGCGGACATCCGGTCGGCCAGCTCCGACAGGGCGCGGGCCCTCAGCTGCCGGTCGTGGGCCCAGGAGGTGTTGCTGAAGGCGCGGCGGGCCGCGTCGATGGCGTGGCGGGCGCTGACGGCTCCGGCATCGGCGAAGGTGCCGATGGCCTGTCCGGTGGCGGGTGCGCAGGCGGTGCCTGTCGCGTGTCCGTCGTGCCACTGGCCGTCGATCAGGTTGCGGGTGTGCGGCAGGCTCATCGTTCCTCCCCCGTCCGGTTGTCGAAGCAGATCACCGGTTTGATGGTGTGCCCGGAGCGGGCTTCGGTCACCGCTTGGTGGAGCCGGTCTTCGGCGTAGAAGCGGACGAACTTCTCGTAGGGCAGGCGTCCTTGGCGTGCCAGGTCGATGAGAGCGGGGATGAAGGTGGTGCGGTCGCTGCCGCCCTCGGTGACCCCGCGGATGGTGCGGCCGTCGATGAGGGCGTTGATGTCGAAGGAGGCCCGGCTGCCGGCGGAGGGGGCTCCGATGACGGCGACGGTTCCGTCGGCGGCGATGGCCGTGGCGGCGAGCTCCAGCAGCGAGGGGACGCCGGTGGTTTCCACGATGTACGTCAGGCCTCCGGGACCGGCCAGGTCGGCGAGACGGGACCGGAGATCTTCCTTGCTGCTGTCGATGGTGTGGGTGGCGCCGAGTTCGGTAGCCAGAGCCAGCCGCGACGGGACGACGTCCACGGCCACGATGGTGCGGGCGGGAGTGAGGCGGGCCGCCATGACGGCGGACAGTCCCACTGCCCCGGCGCCGAAGACGGCCACGCTGTCACCGTAGTGGGGCTTGAGCAGGTTCAGGATCGCTCCGGCTCCGGTCTGGATCCCGCAGCCGACGGGTGCCAGCAGGCTGAGTTCTTCCTCGTCCGCGACGTCGACCCGGACGACGCTCTGCGCGGAGACGACGGCGTGCCGGGCCAGCGAGGACTGTCCGAAGAACAGGCCGCCGAGCGGTGCGCCGTCCTCGGTGTGAATCGGTGTGGTGCCATCACCACGTGCGGCACGGAAGTTGAGGGGGAAGTACGTCTCGCAGGTGGTGGGACGGCCGGTGCGGCAGGCGTCGCAGTGGCCGCAGGAGTTGAAGGAGAGCACCACATGGTCTCCGGCGGCGATGCCGGCTACGTCGGCTCCTACGGCTTCGACGGTTCCTGCTCCCTCGTGGCCCAGAACTGCGGGAAGAGGGGTGGGCAGGCGTCCGGCCAGGACGGACAGGTCGGTGTGGCACAGGCCGGCTGCGACGAGGCGGACGAGGACTTCGCCGGGGCCGGGGTCGTCGAGGACGGCGCGTTCCCAGTGGAAGGTGTCCTCGCCGGTGCGGGCCACTGCGACGGTGGTGAGAGTGGGCAAGAGCTTCTTCTCTCGTGCGATGAGGAAACGCGGGTGGCCGGGTCAGGGCAGGACCCGGCCACCCGCGCGCTTTCAGGTCCCGGGTTTGAGGAGGATGCGCCCGGCGACGGTGGTGCCTCGTTCCATCAGTTCGTGGGCCTTCGCAGCATCGGCCAGCGGGAGGCGTGCCGCGATCCGTGAGTGCAGCCTGCCGTCGGCCAGGAGGGCCATCACGCGCAGAGCGTCCTCGTGCCGTGCTCCGCGGACGCCGACGATGTCGGCTTCCAGACGGGTGAGGTCGAAGACGGTGAACGGCATCGGGCCTGGCGGGTCCTGCTCGCCGGCCGCCGGGCAGAGCCTGCCGCCCAGTCGCAGCACGTCCAGGGCCAGGCGCAGGAGGTCGCGGTGGGTGGAGTAGTCGACCGCGTGGTCGACGCCCTGGCCGTGGGTGAGGTCCCGTACGGCGTGCCGAGCGACGTCGAGGTCGTCGGTGACGATCACCTCGGCACCGCAGACGGTACGCAGAGCGTCGGCTCGCTCAGCATGTCGGGTGGTGGCAATGACACGCAGGCCGAAGAGCTGGGCGAGTTGGATGGTGGCCAGGCCCATCGGGCCGGCAGCTCCGGTCACGAGCAGGGTGTCGCCCGCAGTGACCCGCAGCCGGTCACGCAGGACGCGGTGGCTGGTGCCGTAGGGCCACAGGGTGATGGCTGCCTGTTCCAGGTCGACATGGTCGGGCACCGGCAGGAAGAGTCGCTCGTCGCGCACTACGTACTCGGCGTAGGCACCCAGGCCCTGATGGCCGGGGATGGCGATGCCCGTGGAGAGGTTCCCCAGGCCCCGGTAGGTTTCCGGGGCATAGGGGTTCTCAGGGTGGACGACGGCCGCTACCCGGTCGCCCACGTGCAGCAGCCGGGTGTCGGGCCCAGCGGCGACGACCGTTCCTGCGGCTTCACGTCCCAGTTGTTGGGGCATGGGAAAGGGGTTGCGGCCCGGGAGTTTCGTGCCGGACTGCAGTCCGCGGCGGTACTTCAGATCCCAGCCCGAGACGGCGGCGGTGTCGACGGCCACCAGCACGTCGGTGGGGCCCAGGGCGGGCAGGGGCCGCTGTTCGTGGACGAGTTGCTCAGGGCCGCCGTGTTCGTAGACCCATACGGCGGCCGTGGTCGTCGGGATCGAGGTCACTGGGTGTTCCTGCGCAATGCCTCGGCAACGGCGGGAATGTCGTCGGGTCCCATGACGGCGGCGATGTAGCGGTCGGGTTTGACCAGGACGAACCGGTTGCGGGCCGGGGCGAGGGCTTCCTCCAGGCGACCGTCCGCGTCCGCGACGGCATCACGTGCGCCGGCCGCCGACGGGAGCCGGTCGCCCAGGAGGACGTCGATCCGTTTGATGCCCAGGGTGTCGTCCGGCCAGCTCGCGCTGTCGAAGTGCTGCCAGGCGGCGTCGGGGACGTCGACACCCAGCAGGGCGAAGGACTGTCCGAGGACCTCGTCCAGGAGCTGCGGACGCAGGCTCGGGGGGACCAGGACCCGCGGCTGCGGGAGCTGGGTGCCCGTCAGCGCGTGGTCACCGACGACCAGGCCGGCCTTGTGCCGGGCCTGCGGCCGGAACCGCATCTGGGTGAGGTAGCGCCGCCCCGGCGGTATGCGCAGGAGGGTACGGGCGGTGATGTCTCGTACCAGCGCGCGGCACCGGCCGGTGGTCATGACGACGTCACCGAGTCGTTCCGAGTAGCGGACCATCGCGGTGGCGTGGTGGCGCCGCTCCGCTTCGTAGGTGTCGAGCAGGCTCTCTCCGGCGCGGCCGTGCCACACGTCGTCGATCTTCCACGCGAGGTTCGCGGCGTCGCGGACCCCGGAGTTGAGTCCCTGGCCGGCGAAGGGCGGCATCATGTGCGCGGCGTCGCCCAGGAGCAGGACGTGTCCGTCGCGCCACCGGTCGGCGACGACGGCGTTGAAGGTGTAGGCGGTGCAGCGCTCCACCTGGTCCTCGGCGAGGGGCCGGTACGGGGCGACGAGACGGCGCAGGGTTTCGAAGTCGGGCCGGACGCCCTTCTCGCCCTCTCCCGGGTGGAGGAGGAACTCGTAGCGGCAGCGGCCGCCGCGGCCGGGGACGATGACGGTGGGCCGGTCGGGAGTGCCGTGGTGCATGCCGTAGCGCTCGTCGTGAGGGTCGCCGGTGGTGTCGGCGACCAGCCAGACTTCCTGGTGGCTGGTGCCGGTCATCCCGATATCACGCAGTTCGCGTGCGGTGGAACGTCCGCCGTCGCAGGCCAGGACCCAACTGACCTGGAGCGTTTCCGTTTCGGTGTGGCCCGGGGTGCGGACAGTGGCGGTGGCGCCGGCGGCGTCGGGGTTCTCTTCCGCGCTGATGAGTTCGGTGGAGAAGCGGATGTCCGCCTCGGGGCGGGACTTCAGCTCGTCCAGGAGCAGCTTTTCCAGTTCGGGCTGGGCGAACTGGTTCTTGAACGTGTAGCCCAGACGGTAGGGCTGCGGGCCGCGGGCGTGGAAGAGGGGCCGGCCCTTGCGGTCGTAGTAGCGGGTGCCGGTACCGGGCACGACGATTTCCAGGACCCTGTCCGCGAGACCTGCCGTCTGGAGGGTCCGCAGGGACTCGTCGTCCAGGCTGATGGCCTTTGCCTCGTCACTGGTGGAGGCGTTGCGCTCGACCACGATGAGGGGAACGCCGCGGGCCGCGAGGAGGTTGGCGACGGTGAGGCCGACGGGGCCGCCGCCGACGACGAGTACGGGGTGGCGCGGATTCACGGGTTGACCACCGCCATCCAGATCGGCTCCGTCCGGCTCTGCAGCGCGGCGACGGCTTCGTCCGCTGCGGCCAGGGGGTAGCGGTGGGTGATGAGCCCCTCCGCGTCCAGCGCGCCCCGCTCCAGCAGGGTGAGGGCTTCCCGGGCGTCCGTGCGGGTGCAGGCGCGGGTGCCGACGATGCGCCAGCAGTTGACCATGACGGCGCTCATGGGGAACAGCAGCGGACTGCGGTTGGCGCCCATGTGCACGAGGCTTCCGCCGGTCGCGAGTGCGGCGAGCGCCTGGGAGGTGGCCGGTCCGTCCGGTACGAAATCGAGGACCGCGTCCGCGCCCTGCGGGACCAGCGCGCGCAGGGCGCGGGTGAGGCCGCCTTCCTTCGCCCAGCTCGCCGGCAGTTCCTCAAGTGCCACGATGTCGGTGTGTACGTCACCGGCGAGCGGCCGGACCGCATCCAGCCGCTCGGCGCTGCGTCCGACGAGGACGAGACGGGAGACGCCGAAGTGCCGGGCGAGCTTGACGGTGGCGGTGCCCATCGTGCCGGTGGCGGCGGTGACCACGAGAGTGGCGCCCAGCGGCAGATCGGCGCACTTGAGGGCACGTACGGCGTTGGCGAGGTCGTGGACCTTGGCGCCGACGTCGAAGGACACGCTGTCGGGCAGCGGGTCGACGAGCCAGTGCGGTACCCGGATGTACTCGGCCAGGCCGCCGTCGTGGTAGCGGTCGTACAGCGGCATGGGAACGTCACCGAACGCGGCGTGCCCGATCATCGCCTGCTGCGGGCACATCATGTCCCGGTCGGAGCGGCAGTATCCGCAGGTACGACAGTTGAGGTTGGGGTGCACCCGCACACGGGTGCCGATGCCGACTCCCTCCACCTCGCTGCCGACGGCGGCGACGGTGCCGGCGGCCTCGTGCCCGAGTGTGCTGGGCAGGTGCTTGAAGGCGCCCTGGGCGAGCAGGGTCATCATCCCGGGCGCGAGGCCGGCGGAGGCCACTTTCACCAGGACGTCCTGGGGCCCGGGCTCAGGGATGGCGATCTTGTGCAGGTGCAGCGCGTCGGAGCCCTTCTGGGCGCGCGCGGCGAGCATGGCATTCATGTGGTGCGGCTCCTACGTCGTTTCAGTGCTGCAGCGCGGCCAGGCGTTCGGGGGTGTATGGCTCGGCGGTCCTGGTCGTTTCGGCGATCTGCGGGAGCTCGCGGTCGGAGAACAGCGTGATGTGCTCGCTCGCCTCGGCGCACACGCTCGTGTACGCGATACCGAGCGGGATACGGACGAAGTCGCCCGGCCCCAGGTCGACGATGCCGCGCTGGCTGACCAGAGTGCGGCGGCCGCCGATCTGGTACTGGATCTCGTCGGCGTCCAGGGTGCGCCGGTAGACACGCTCGCTCTCGGGGCGCAGCCGTACGGAACCCAGACGGAAGCCAGCGGAGCGGTACAGCCAGGTCATGCCGACGTCGTCGGTCCCGGTGAGGACGCTGAGGCGTTCCTTCTCGGCGTGTACCTGTTCCAGCAGTCGCTGTTCGTCGACGGGGGCGACGGTGATGTCATGGCCGGGCGTGCCCATGCACTGGGTGACCGCCTCGTTGATGTTGCCTGGTTCCCAGCCGGGGAAGGGCGGGAACACTGCTTCGGACCGCCTGACCGGCGGGCGTTCCTCGCTGACGGGGGCGGGTGTGTAGAAGAGCAGGTGGCTCTCACGCCGCCCGTAGTTGTCGTGGGCGACACCGCGGGGCAGCCGGGAGAACTCCCCGGGCCGGTGCTCGACGGTGCCGAGTTCTGTCATCAGGGTGCGCTCGCCGGCGATCTGGTAGGAGATCTCGTCGACGTCGCAGTTGCGGTGGTAGAAGGGCTGCCGGTTGTCCATGGTCTGCCATTCGACGCGGACCTGGTCGCTCTCGTAGATGCCACGCGGTGGGGCGAACGGCACGGATTCGTACGCGTGGGGGAAGTGCACCACGCTCAAGGGCTCGTGATCGCGCCAGAGTTTCACCGGGAAGGGATTGGGGTGCGGCGGGGAGAGCAGAAGGTGCTCGTCCCGCTCGACGGTGCGGGAGGGCTGGTCGGAACAGACGACCGTGATGACTTCGGTGACGGTACCCATGAAACGTCCTTGTTTCGTCGGTGGGAGTGTGGTCAGGAGGCTGCGGGAAGGTACTCGTCGAGGAAGGCATGGGTGCGCTGCCAGGCGGTCTTCGCGCTGTCCTCGACGTACATGTGGGGCCGGGCGTCGCAGGCGAAGGCGTGCCCGGCACCTTCGTAGATGTAGCTCTCGAAGTGAACGCCCGCGGCGGTGAGGGCCCCCTCGATGGCCGCTACCTGGTCGCTGGGGATGGTGGGGTCCTCGGCGCCGACGTGGAGCATCATGGGGGCGTCGATGTTCGCGGCCCGGTTCAGGACCGCGTGCTGGCCGGCTGCGATGCCCGGGCCGTAGAAGACGACGGTGGCGCCGAGGCCGCGGATGCCGGTGGCGGCGGTGAAGGCGGCGCGGCCTCCGAAGCAGAACCCGTGGATCGCCGTACGGGAGGCGGGCACGTTCTCCTTCTCGGCGAGGTGCGTCAGGACGGCTTCGATGTCGGTGACGATCGCGTCCGGTCCGATGGCACCGATCAGAGGCATGGCCTCGGCGTGCTGCTCGTAGGCGAGGGTGCCGACACCGTTGCGGTGGAACAGGTCCGGAGCCAGGGCGAGGAAGCCACGAGCGGCGTAGCGGCAGGCGATGTCCTGGATGTGGTCATTGACCCCGAACGCCTCCTGCAGGACGACCACGGCCCGGTTCGCGGGCTGTGCGGGCCGCGCGGCGAAGACGCGCATCGGTCCGTCCCCGGTGGAGAGGGTTGTCCAGTCGGTCACCGTGGTGGCGGAGTTGGGCTGGTCGGTCATGGCACAAGTCCTTCTGCTGTGAATCGGGGAATCGGTGTGACGGGGTCACACCCTTCTGAGAAGTGCGGAAGCTGCGGCGCCCGGCGTCAGGCTGGGCGAGAAGACGAGCCGCCCGAGGCGAGCGTGGTGGCCGCCTTCCGGACGAGGTAGCGGTAGCCGGCCTCCAGCTGGCTGTCGGGCCAGCACTGGGCACGTTTGGCGCGGGCCTCCGCGGCGTCGGAGTGGCCGACCGCCTGACCAGCCGCCCGGGCCCGCAGCTGGATGGCGCAGGCACTGTCGAGCAGTACGGCGTGCATCACGGCCGCCGCTGCGGTGGATCCGGCGGCCACGAGCCCGTGCTTGGGCATGAGGGCGGCGGGAGCCTCGCCAAGGGCCGTGGCGAGCTTCTCCCCCAGCTCGGGAGTGCTGACGAGCCCTCCCGTCTCCCTGAACCTCGGCACATCCTCACCCCCGAACAGGGCGCCCTCGTGGGAGAGCGGCAGAAGGGGCACATCAAGGGCGGCGAACGCGATGGCCGACTCCGCGTGGGTGTGCACGCTGCAGTGCGCTTGTGGGTGAGCGCGCAGCACCTCCAGGTGGATGTGGCACTCCTTGTGCGGAGTGCCGTCGCCGATGAGCACCTCGGCTTCGTACGAGACGAGTTGCAGCCGGTCGTCGCGGACTTCTTCGAGGCCCCAGCTCGGGGCTTTGATCCAGATGCCGCGGCCGTCCGGGTCGCGCACGGCGGCGTGCCCCCAGACCATGTCGCCCTGGCCAGCCGCGGCCAGGGCATGGGAGGCTTCCACGGCGAGCCTGCGGGCCTGGGCGGGTGTCATGCGGTGGGCAGGGCGTCGTAGTAGCGGGCGGCGCCGGGGTGCAGGGGGATCGTGGTCCTGCCCATGGTGACGGGGTCGAGCGGGTAGGTGATGGGGCTGCGTTCCGGAGCCAGGTGCCGGTACTGCCCTTCGATGAGGTGCCGCGTCTCCCCCAGTACCCACGCGATGGCGTAGGCCACGTCCTCGGCCAGGTCGGCGCGGGTACACACGAGGAAGTCCGAGAAGTCGAGGGTCTTGAAGGCCGTCCGGTCGGGGAAGTACTCGTCGTCGACGACTGCCGCCGGCCAGCCGAAGTCGTCATGGAGGCTGTCCAGGACATCGTCCTCGACTTCGAGGAAGTTGAAGTGGCGGCCGATCTCCTGCCACGCGGGCAGCATGATCGCCTCATGGACGATGGCGTTCGCCCGTCCCTCCGTCGCGTGGTCCAACGACTCGAACGGCCGCTCGTCCTCGAGCAGTTCGCCGCCCCAGCCGACTACGTCGACGCCCGCACGTGTCAGAAGCTCGTGGGCGGCCAGTCCCACGTGGTTGACGCCGTCATGGACCGAGGTGGCGAGCCGCAGGGCGGGCTTGCTCTGACGCAGTTCGGCGAAAGTAGTGACGGCGAGGTCCTTGTGCACGGCCACGACCAGGCGGTCCCGCTGCGGCACCACCCCGAGAGCGCGCAGTTCCGGGAAGAACTCGTCCGCGTAGACGCCACGGCCGTCGAGCGCCGCGGCGGCGAAAGCCGTCGGTGTGGTGAGGGCGACCTGCACCTCTCCCCGGCCTACGGCCCGTACCGCGTCGCTGAAGCCCCGGCTGTTCCACGTGGCGATCCGGGTGTGGGGCCCGCAGCGGTCCGCGAGCTCCTGGGCGATCCATCCGCAGACCCGGTGCAGGTTCGCGGTGCCCCAGTCGCCGCGCAGATGCAGGGTGAGAGAGCGTTCGATCTTCGGCTCGGCCGGTCGGCCGGTCGAAGCGTTGGAGGGACTCATGACGGCTCCAGTCCTGAAAAGAAGGACTCGTGTCCTGCTTTACGGTCAGCATAGAAGGCGAAACACCAAGATGCGAGAGAGAGGGTGTGTAAATCTAGGACTATACCTCTAATGCTAGAGTTATTCCCTCTCGCCCTTCCGTCAAGTCGACCGCGCAGCTCGACCGGCGATACAGCTCTAGCTTTAGAGGTATAGTGAGTGCGTGACCGAGCGAGAGCCCGAACGGCTACCCGATGACCTGATCCGCCTTGCGTGGACGCTGCACCGGGCGCTCCGTCAGCGCCAGACGCCGCCGACCGGCCAGCCGACCCGCCCGCTCGCCCAAGTGGAGGTTCTGCGCCTCATCGACAGCCGGCCGGGCATCAGCGTCCGCGAGATCGCCACCACTCTGAGCATGCAGCCCAACAACGTGAGCACTCTCGTCACCCAGCTGACCCGCGACGGCTTCATCGACCGCCGCCCCAGCGCACACGACCGACGGTTCGTGGAACTGCACCCTACAGGGAAGATGATCACGGCCGGCAACGAAGTCAACGAGGGCCTGAGCAAGGCGATCGCGGAGGCTCTGCAGCAGCTACCGGCCGGGGCCGAGCAACGCATCAGCGCCGCACTGCCTGACCTGTGGGACCTGGCACGCACCCTGGCGCCAACCCCATAAGCGCCACTTCCCACCCCGCAGCCACACCCTTCACACTGCCGACGCCGACGTCGCGACATCAGGTCTGGAGCAGGCGGTCCATCCGCAAGGATCGTGCCCCGGTCACGGGATCCGCCTCGGCCGTTCGTCTCCTGGAAATCCTTCGGCCGGCCCCGGGCCGCGCGGGGCGGTCGTCGCGACAGCTGGGCGGGCCGGGGCCAGGCGTGGGCACGGGCGGCCGACGGGCTGAGGACCTCCCGCGCCCACCTGCTCACATAGTCCGATGCGCCCCGTTACCACCGGTCGGCCGGGTCTCCGGTCTTCTGGTCACAGCGCAGCACCGCCGGCACGATGACAGCGAGCTCCCCGGCAGAGGCGCTCGACTCACCCGCGGACACTACCCATGACGTCCGGATTCCTGTGGCCGGCGATGCACGGCGGTCCCCAGCAGGACATCTGCGGGCTGACCTTCGGCCAGGTTGTCGGCGACCGTCTTCGTCCCGTCCCGCCCGATGAAGGTCCCCCGAGCACCCATGACGAAGTCGCCACGGCCTTCCGTGCCTACCTGCAAGCAATGCTCGACGGCGATACCGGCGCCCTGGACAACCTGCTCGCCGACGGCTGCACCCTCACCCACGTCACCGGTTACATGCAGCCCAAGGACGAGTGGCTGTCGCAGATGCGTGCCGACCAGTTCCTCTACCACCGGGTCGAGGAAAAGAGCGTGGCTGTCGAGGTCGAGGGCAACACAGCCCGCGTCTCCGGCCGCTTCATCACCGACGCAACGATGTACGGCACCCGCGCGAACTGGCGCCTGCAGATGACCATGGACTACGCCCACGAGGACGACACGTGGACCGCAGTCCGCTCAGCCGCCACGACTTGGTGAGCCTTGAGCACGCCCTGTCCGCCCTGGACCAAGTCGGCTTGGTTCACCGCTCCGGCGACCCGCTCGCCGTCTTGTCGAGCGTGCCGAGTCGGTGACTCGCGCCGAACTCGCCGCGCAGCCGCGTGAGTTCCTCCCGGTAGCGGTGTACGTTCTGCACCTTGATCTGCTCGTAGCCCCTGACCAAGTCTGGGAGCGAGGCTATTTCGGCGGCGGGCGTCAGGGTGAGCGGGCTGAGCCGGGGCAGCAGTTCTTCGATCTCCCGCCGGTACTGCACGATGAGTTCGCGCTCCATGCGGCGCACCGGGTGATAGCCGAAGACATCCAGGCGAGAGCCGCGGAGGTGGCGTGCGGCGTACAGCAGGCGGAACATCGGACGGGCCTTCGCACCGAACGAGATTTTCCGCTTGAGTCCCATCGCACGCAGCAACGGCGGGTGCAGTTTGACCCGGTACGCCGCGTCGGTGCCGAACTCGTGCCGGACGGAGGCGTCGAACGTCTCGTCGAGGACGAGCCGGGCGACCTCGTATTCGTCCTTGTAGGCCATCAGCTTGTACAGGTACGTCGCCACCGCCTCGGCCAGCTCGGTGGACCCCGGGACCGTAGCCTCTTCGGCGGTGCGCACCTTCTCCACGAAGGTGACGTACTCCCGCGCGTACGGCAGATCCTGGTAGACGACGAGTTCAGCGGTGCGACGTGCGACGAGTTCGGGGAGCCGTGAGCTGTCCGCCGCCCGAACCATGGCCACCAGGCATGCCACGTCGCCGGAGGGGGTCGGTGTGACAGTGGGCGGTGCGTCGTCTGGCGCGAGTACGGCTTGGAGGGTTTCTGGGTTTGCCACGGCCTGGCGTCCCCGGCGGAAGGCCTGGATGTTGGTGGCCGCCGAGGCGCCGTTGAGCGTGATGGCGTGCTCAAGTGCCTTCGCGGTGATGGGGAGCCGGCCGAGCTGGAACGCCGCGCCGACCAGGATCATGTTGGCGTACTGCTCGCTTCCGAAGAGCGCCTGGGCCAGGCGGTCGGCGTCGAGGGACACGGTGCGGGCCACCGTGCTGTCGACGGCGCTGCGGATGGCGCTCTGCTCGGAGAAGCGGATCGAGGTGTCGACAACCATGTGCCCGGTGGGGATCTGAGCGGTCGACAGCACGGCCACCGTCTTGTCGGCCGACGCCGCCTTGAGGAGAACCGGTGCTGAACAGCCCTATCAAGCACGGCCTGTTCTTCCCGGACGACCGCCAGGTAGAGCCCGACTCCCTCACCCAGGGCCTGCTCAAGCGGTGCGGCGAACTCGGCGTCGAGATCCACGAACACACCCCCGTACAACGCTTCCTGCGCCAGGGCGACGCCGTGACCGGCGTGCTCACCGACAAGGGTGAGTACCGGGGCGACAACCTGCTGCTGGCCGGCGGGGTGTGGACCGCCCGTATGACCACCCAGCTCGGTGTCCCCCTGCCGATCCGGCCGGGCAAGGGTTACAGCGTCGACTACTCTCCGTCTCCGGTGCCGCTGCGCACGCCCCTCACGCTGGAGGACGCCCGGGTCGCGGTGACCCCGCTGAACGGCTTCCTGCGGCTGGCGGGCACCATGGAGTTCGGCGGCCTGGAGGAGAACATCAACCCCCGGCGCATCGCCGCCATCAAGCAGGCCGCGGCCGGCTCCCTCACCGGCTGGGACAACCCGCCCGGAGAGGCCAGTCCGTGGGCCGGGCTGCGCCCGATGACCCCGGACGGCCTGCCGATCATCGGCCGCCTCGATCCCCTCCCCAACGTCTACGTCGCCTCGGGCCACGGCATGCTCGGACTCACCCTCGCTCCCGCCACCGCCGAGATCATCACCGCGTGACGGCAGCCGTGAAAAGCTGGCTCTTCGGCACTTTCCGTGAAGCCGTTGATCTTGGGGTAGCCCTTCCCGATGGGGGATCATGCTGCTGGCCTGCTGAAAGTCCTGTTCCCGTACCTGTCCGCCGTGCTCGTCGACCAAGTAGTCCGGGTCGGATGTGGCGTTCGTATCACCGCGATGTGCACGACGCCGACGGCTCAATGTTCCCACTGCGGTACGTCCTCGGGGCGGGTGCACAGCCAGTACGGACGAAGACTCGCCGACACGGCGGCTGGCGGGCAGCCGATGGTGATCGATCTGGGGGGCCGTCGCTTCTTCTGCGACAACCGCGACTGCGGGAAGAAGACGTTCGCGGAACAGGTCGAGGGCCTCACCTTCCGCTACGGGCGGCGGACCGTGCTCCTTCAACGGGCCCTGGAGCAGGTGGCGTTGATGCTTGGTGGGGCGGCTGGTGAGCGCCTTGCGACCAGATTGTCCATGCCGGTCAGCGGTTCCACCCTCCTGCGACTGACCAGGTCTGCCTCCATATGTGCCTCCGTCTCAAGCGGTTCGCAACGCAGTGGGAACCGGCGCCGGCCGACAGTTGACCGGGCCCGCATCGCCCCGGACGTGACCTCGGTCTTTCGGGATCCAGCTTCCTGACCAGTAACGCCCGGCAGGTTCAGAAGCCGCGGATGGCGGCTATCACGCGGGGCCAGGCGACCGCTCCCAGCGCTGCGCCAGCCTCGGGGATGCCACCGTGGTCAAAGTGGGTGGATGGAGGTGGCGCCACCTCGTGCGGGAAGATTATGCGGTGGCCCGCCCCAATATGGGTGATCACCCTAGTGTCCCGCCCAGCCGCCGTGCGCCGGTCAGCGAGTTCCTGGACGAACCGCAAGGACGGCCACATCCTGTCGGCGCCGCCCGCGACCAGCACCAGATCGGCGTCGGCCTTCTCGATCGGGATAGCCGCGGCGTCGAGGCGGTCCTCGCATGCTGTGAGACTGGATTCGTACCATTCGAGCACGGCGACCGGTCCGCCTGAAGGATGGTGTCCCGCGAAGTGGTGTAGCCGGTCAAGGTTCGTGAACGCGCGGGTGTCTGCCCGGGGCGTGCATCCGCTG